>NZ_BAAILN010000155.1:214452-226082 GCF_054589155.1 Burkholderia sp. 3C | reverse complement strand
GCACGTTGGCCTTCGCGTTGCACGACCACGTCACGCCGAGCTTGCCGAGGCCGCGGGCGATTTCCTCCACGCGCGGCTTGAAGTCGGTGAAGGTATCGTCGTCGAACATGATCTCCTTCACTTCGGGCATGTTGTCGCGAATCCACTTCACTTCGGCCAGCACGTTCTCGACCGAGCGCACGCGGTAGCGGTGGCCGCCCACCGTTTGCGGCCACAGGCAGAACGTGCATTTCGAGCGGCAGCCGCGGCCCGTGTAGATCGAGACGTACGGGTAATTCAGGTATCCGATGAAATAGTTGCCGATTTTCAGGTCGCGCTTGTAGACGGGCGCGACGAATGGCAGCTCGTCCATTTCCTCGATCATCGGGCGCGGGCCGTTGTGCTCGATCGAGCCGTCGGCGGCGCGATAGCTGAGGCCGAGTATTTCGGCGAACGGCTTGCGGTCGGCCACGTCGCGGCACGTGTAGTCGAACTCCTCGCGGCAGACGAAATCGATCGCGTCCGAGGCTGTCAGCGAGTTGTGCGGATCGACGGCCACCTTGGCGCCGACCATGCCCACCAGCACCGACGGCTTGCGCTGCTTGAGGTCCTGCGCGAAGGTCGCGTCGGTGGGAAACGACGGCGTGCTGGTGTGGATGATGACGAGATCGTATTCGGCGGCGATCTTCAGCGTGTCTTCCACCGACAGCCCGTCGGCCGGCGCGTCGAGCACGCGGCTGCCGGGCACCAGCGCGGCGGGCTGCGCGAGCCAGGTCGGATACCAGAACGAGCGGATTTCGCGCCTGGCCTGATAACGCGAGCCGGCGCCGCCGTCGAAGCCGTCATACGACGGCGCTTGCAGGAACAGGGTTTTCAGAATGCCGGCGTGCGGCGGGAGCGTGGCGGTGCGGCGGGGGGAGGGAGTCTGTGACATGCCTTCGATTCGCTTGCATTGGCGGCGCTGGATCGGAACATCGTGGGCGCGCCGCAGGGTATTCGCGATCGTACGAAACCGAAGCTGAAGGCAAGCTTAAGGCAGTGAGTGGGTGAGGCTGGTATCGCTCAAGGCGTGTCGTTGGCGTCGCGACGCGGCGGCAGCCAGGGTGCGGCCGGCGAATCGGACGAGGCGAGCGTGGCATGCAGCGGCGCACCGGGCGCGACGGTCAACAGCGAACTCGCGCCGAGCGCAAACAAGATGGCAAAGGCGGACAGCAACAGGCGCAGGGTCATGGGTACCTCTCGTGAAATTCCTTTCATTCAGGTACCCACTATGCACACAGTCGGCTTAAGCGAAGCTTGGAAGCGCTGACGAATCGTCAGCGCGACACGGTTTCATAGAGCAGCTTGCGCGCGGGCGGCGTGCCGTCCATCGGGAACAATTGGCGCGATCGAATCCGCCATCCGGCTTCGGTGCGCACCGCTTCCCAGCGATTGACCAGCACGCGGAAAATTTCGTGACCGCGCGACAGGCCGTGGTTCGGCAGCGTGGTTTCCGCGCCGCTGCGATTGAAGCGCACCAGCATCAGATACGACGTGACGACCGCCGTGTCGCCGTCCAGTTCGATGCGAGGCAGGTTGCCGAAATGCGCGAGGCCGCCCGAGAGCGCGGCTTCATGCGCCTCGCTCTCGACCAGTTTGATCAGCTTGTCGCGGCCGCTTGCACCCGGCGCGGCCGTGCCGCGATCGAATACGGCGTCCTCCGTATAGAGCGTCGAGAAGAACGGGCCGTAGCCCGTGTCGGCGCTCAACGGATGAGCGGCGATCAGGTCGTAGATCGCGAGCTTGTCCTCGATGAGTGCGAGGCGTTGTTCGATCGTGGTCCGCGAAAGCGCCAAGGCGGTTTCCTCTGGTTCGGTGTCGAGGTAGGGAAGATGGCAACCGCATGACAATGCGTGCGGTTGCCCAAGGCCATTACATCGGCGGCGCGACGCCATCCTTTTCGACCACCACGAATTGCGCGTCGTAGCCGTCGCCGCTCTTGGCCGGCGTGGCCACCACGAACACCTTCTTGCCGGCGGTCAGGTCGGCGCGCGTGGCGGGGATCAGCGTGACGACCGGCGCGGTGGCCGGCACCGTCACGGTGTTGTTGCCGCCCTTGTACGACAGCTTCAGGTCGCGCCCGCTGGTGCCTTGCACGACGGTATCCACGTTCGCGTTGGTCATCGAGCTGTTCGCACCGAGATCCCACGCGTAATGGCCCTCGCCCGTGCCGCGCGCGGCTTCGGGGAACACCAGCACTTCCTTGGCGACGAGCTTGCCGTCCGGGCCAGGCACCGAGGCCGCGCCCACGTAGGAGCCCGGCTTGATGTCGGAAAGCTGGATCGCCTTGACGGCGTTCACATGCGAGGCGTCGCTCATCTTGAGCACGACCGTGTCGCCGCTGCGGCGATGCACGGTCAGCGTGTTGTCGGCGAGCGAGACGACGTCGCCGCGAATCCGTTGCGGCTTGGCGGCCGGGGTTTGCGCGAACGCGCCGCCGGCCAGCGTGAGGGCGATGACGGACGTGGCCAGCTTGAGACGAAAGGACATAAGGACTCCGAGGGTAATGCGATTGAAAAGGCTGGCGGCGGGCGTGTCAGGACCCGCCGAACCAGTTGTAGCCCTGGTTTTCCCAGTAACCGCCGGGAAATTCATTGGTGATCGTGATGCCGACGATGTGTTTCGCGTTCTTGTAGCCGAGCTTGGTCGGCATCCGCAATTTCATCGGGAATCCGTACTTGGGCGGCAGTACCTGGCCGTCGTAGGACAGCGTGAGCTGCGTTTGCGGATGCAGCGCCGTGGGCATGTCGATGCTGGTCCAGTAGTTGTCGGCACAGTGCAGCGCCACGTATTTCGCCGTGGTGTCCGCACCGGCCAGCAGCAGGAAATCGGCGAAGCGCACGCCGCCCCATTTGCCGATCGCGCTCCAGCCTTCGATGCAGATATGGCGCGTGACCTGGCTGTGTTGCGGCAGCGCGTTCAGCTCGCGCAGCGTCCAGTTGCGCTGGCCTTTCACCAGGCCCGTCAGTTCGAGCCGGTAGCTGGCCGCATCCACGTCGGGCACCTGATCGATGTCGTAGAACGCGTTGAACGGGAACGGCCGCGTGATCATCGAATCGGGGTAGGTCGGCGCGAGCTTGCCCGGGTCGAACAGCAGCGCCTGCGCCCGGTCGTTGAGCGTGGACACCTTGCGCAGCATCGCTTCGATTGACGCGCCGTCGGTCGGGTTGCAGCCCGTCAGCAGAGCGAGGCCGCCGAGGCTCAGGATTCGCTTGCCGAACAGGCGTCGCGATTCCGACGTCAATTCGTTGCGTGCGTCCTTGACGATGGAGTCCGCGTCGAGCGCGGGCGCCGGTGGTGTCGTGCCTTTCGTGCGCATCATCAGCGGCCCCGGATCATCGTCAGCAGCGAGCGCGGCACCAGCGCGACCATGACGATATGGATGACGAAGAATGCCGCCAGCCCGCTCATCGCCACGAAATGAACGATGCGCGCCGTGTCGTAGCCGCCCATCAGCGTTCGCAGCAGCGGAAACTGAACCGGCTTCCAGATCGTCAGGCCCGACAGGATCACGAGCGCGATATCGGCGATCACGAGCAGATAGGCGAGCTTCTGCACCGCGTTGTAGCGGCGCAGGTCGGCGTGGCCGAGCTTGCCGCGCAGGGCGGCCAGCAGGTCGGTGGCGACCGCGCGCGGGTTCAGCGGAAACAGCATGCGGCGCAGCCGCCCGGTCAACGTGCCCAGCACCAGATACGCCGCGAAGTTGGCCACCAGCAGCCACATCACCGCGAAATGCCATTGCAGCGCGCCGCCGAGCCAGCCGCCCAGCGTGATGGTGGCGGGGAAGTGGATGGCGCTGAAGAGGGGCGACGCGTTGTACACCTGCCAGCCGCTCATGCACATGAGCACGACCGATACGGCGTTGATCCAGTGGAACGCGCGGACCCAGCCGGGATGAATCGTTGTGATGTTCAAGATAGTCTCGCGGTCGGCGCCCGATGCTGCGAGGGCGCCGATGTTTGCGCGGCAACGTGCCGTCGATGGCATCAGGATCGCGTGTGGGGCGGCCTGGCGGTATCGGTCGAATGTCCGATACGGGGTGGGTTGGGGCGTGAGGCGGTGTTCGGCGGGGGCGCGGGCGCTTTTTAAGTGTGGCTTAAGCATCGGCAGCCCATAATCGGCCGCGATGTACGCACTGTAACGGTGGGAGTCGTGTTAGCGGAGAGGGATGGCCAGTTGGACTACGGCAGCCATCCATCGAAACGGCGCAGCTCTCTTGGACCCGGTCGATGACCGGGTCTTTTTTTATTTGCGGCGGTTTTTTGGGCTGCGTCCGGCCCGGAGCGCTCGGCTGCTCCTTTCGAAATTGTCGCTGCAGGTCATTTTCCTGTCGTTTCATTCCCTGACAATCCGTCAGACCACACCCACCCACGCGCCGCCCGCCTCGCTTCCAGAGGATTCAACGTTCAATTCATCGCGCGGTATACCGTATGAATGTTTCTGTGCAGAATGGCGGACATTCCGCACGATCGACGTAGCTCACAATATCGAAATTGTCGAAAGGTTCCGGTAGAAAGCGAAACGGATTCGATAAAAATACGTTAGAAGATGATTACCTTTCTGTACGCCTGCACCATCACGCTGAGTGCCTTTCTATTATTTCAAGTAGAACCCCTGATCGGAAAAATCATCCTCCCCGGGTTCGGCGGATCGGCGGCCGTATGGAGCACCTGCCTGCTTTTCTTTCAGGTGCTGCTCGTCTTGGGCTATCTGTATTCGCATCTGACGATCCGTTTCCTGACTGCCAGGCGGCAAGTGCTCGTGCATGTCCTGCTGCTTGTCGTGAGCCTGGCGCTGTTGCCGATCAAGCCGGTCATGCACGGGATAACGGCGGCGAACGGCAATCCCGCCTTGACCATAGTCGGCCTGCTGACCATGAGTATCGGCTTGCCGTATTTCATGCTGTCGACAACGGGGCCGTTGGTGCAGGCGTGGTTCGGCCGAGAGAAGGTTCGTGTGGTGCCTTACCGCCTGTTTGCGCTTTCGAACGTCGGATCGATGCTGGGCTTGCTCAGTTATCCGATCGTTTTCGAGCCGTGGTTGCCGCTGCATCTTCAAACGATAGGGTGGTCCGCCTCCTATGTCGTGTTCACGCTGGTGTGCGGAACCCTGGCACTCAGGGCTTCGCGTACGGAACAACAAGCGCCGACGCCATCGGCGGATGATGCGGTCGAGCGGCCTCGCGCCAGGATGTTGGCAATCTGGACCCTGATGGCCGTATGCCCCTCGGTGCTGCTAATGGCGGTCACCAGCTATCTGACTCGCAACGTGGCGCCCATTCCGCTTTTATGGGTGTTGCCGCTTGGGCTTTACCTGTTGAGTTTCATCTTGTGCTTTGAAGGGCGGATGTGGTACCGGCGAAGCCTCTGCGTCTTTCTTCTGATTCTCGCATTGGTCGGAATGACGGCAGGGTTTCTCGGCTTTCTATCTCGGGACTCGCTGTTCCTGCCAATCGTCCTGTTTAGCGCGGGGCTATTTTTCGGCTGCATGATTGCTCACGGAGAACTCGCCAGGCTAAAGCCGCATCCACGCTATCTGACGTCGTTCTACCTTGCGCTGTCGGTTGGCGGTGCGATGGGGGGCGTGTTCGCGGTATTCATCGCGCCGAGTTTTTTCAATGGCGATCACGAGTTGCCCCTGGGAATGGGCGCGATGGCCGTCTTCGCGCTGATCGTCACCTTTCGAGGCATGACGAGAGGGCCGAGCAAATCGGCTGGACCGGTGGCTTGGTTGGGGCTGGCGACCATGACCGTGGTGGTCGCCATCCTGATTGCGAGCCTGTATTACGGCACGGTTTTGAGACTCGCAAGCACCAGGCTTTCTGTCCGGAATTTTTATGGAACGCTGGCCGTCAGTGATCATGGCACCGGTGAGCAGGCCAAACGCGTGCTGTCCAACGGGTTGATCGTTCATGGCGAGCAGTATTTGGCGGCCGACCGCCGAGCCTGGCCGACGACCTATTACGGCGAACATTCCGGCGTTGGCATGGCGATCCTCGCCAACCGGACAGCGCAAGCTCAACACGTGGGCGTGATTGGGCTGGGGGCCGGCACGCTGGCGGCCTACGGCCGTGCGGGTGACGATTACCGATTCTATGAAATCAATCCGCTCGACATTCGCATTGCACGTTCGGAATTCAGCTTTCTTTCGGACTCCCCAGCGCATGTTTCCATCGCATCAGGCGATGCGCGTCAGACGTTGGCGCAGGAACGCCCTCAGCAGTTCGATCTGCTGGCGGTCGATGCCTTTTCAGGCGACGCGATTCCTGTTCACCTGCTGACCCGGGAGGCATTCGGCATTTATTTTCACAACCTCAAGCCCGGTGGCATGCTGGCCGTGCATGTGACGAACCATTATTTGGACCTCGCTCCGATCGTCAAGCTCAATGCGGCGTTCTACGGAAAGGAGGCGAGGGTCGTGAAATCCGAAGTGGGCGACTCGGATGGCGGGAAGGGCGAGTTGAAATCGATTTGGGTGCTCGTTTCAGATCGGGCGGATAACTTCTCGCGGAATCAATTCCTGGGGAATGCGAAACAGATCGAGTTGCCGGACGGATTCAAGCCCTGGACGGACGATTACAGCAGTCTCTATTCTGTATTGAAGAGAAAGACTGACTGACGCGTTTTCGGAACAGTCCGCCAGGTCTTGATTGCCGGGTTATGGCCCGGCTCCTCACCCCCGCCCCCGCCAAGCCACGAAAGCCACCCCCAAAATCGCCATCCCACCCCCTACCAACGTCGCCACCCCCGGTCGTTCCCCCGTCATCCCCATCGACAGCACCGTCGCCGCGGCCGGCACCAGGTAAAGAAAGCTCGACGCCCGAGCCGCCCCGAAATACCCCAGCCCCACCGTCCAGCTCGCATACCCGAGCGCCGCCGGAAACACCCCCAGCACCAGCACCGCGCCCAGCGTGCCCGGCGACGCAGCCGGCGCGGCCAGCGAGCCGATCGCGCCGGGCAGCCACGGCGACAGCAGCAGCGCGCCGGCCAGCAGCGTGTAGGCGGTGCTCGGCAGCGCGCCGTAGACGGGAATCAGGCGCCGCTGCAACACGAAGTAGCCGGCCGATGCCAGCGCGGCCACCAGGATCAGCGTCGCGCCGCTGCCCGGCACGAGGCCGCCCGGCTGCCCCCAGGCGATCACGCCGATGCCGGCGAAGCTGAACAGCGAGCCGATCCATCCCCAGCGGTTGAATTTCTCGCGCAGGAACAGCGTGGCGAGAATCGCCGTGAAGATCGGCGAGGTGCTCATGATGAACGCGGCCGCGCCAGGCGCGACGGTCAACTCGGCGGTGTTCAGCAGTGCGTTGTAACTGGCGATGCCGAGAAAGCCGGACACAAGAAACCATCCGGCGTCGCGCAGCGACGGCCGGGTCGGGCGCCGGTAGCAAAGCCACACGATAACGAGCACGGCGGCCGTGGCGAAGCGCGCGGCGGCAAGCTGCATCGGCGCGAGGCCGTGCAGCCCGATCCGGATGAACGGGAAGGCCGAAGCCCACGACAGGATCGTGAACGCGACGGCGCCGGTGGCCCGGGCCGACGAAGCCGGTTTGTGTTGGGCGGGCAAGGCGGCGGACGGCGTCATGAGCAGGCTCCTGGATCGAATGGACGGGATTCATTGTCCGGGTCAGGCCGCCCGCGATAAACGGAGCCCGCGCCGAAACAGAATCCGTCCGGGCCGGACAATGCGCGCGAGATTGTACGGTTCGCCCGGATTCTGTTGCGCGGCCCGGCCGGCTTCCTGCCCGCGCCGCGATTGCGCACACTGGCCCCGGCAGGCAACCGTCCGGTTGCCGATGTCTCGAACCGATGCACCGCAGGGAGCGACACCCATGTCCATTTCACTGATCGAACACGCCTGGATCGACCTCTCGGCCGCGCCGCATGCACCGTTCGCGATCACGCCTCTGAGCGACGCCGACGCGCCGTGCTGGAGCGGCGTGCTCGATCTCGGCCCCGGCGCGATGCATACGCTCGATGCCGGGCTGCGCCACGATCTTTTTGTTTTGCAGGGCGAAGTGAATGCCGATGGCCAGCGTCTCGCCACGGGCGATTTCCTGACGCGTTGTCACGCCACGGTGGTGCGAGCGGGCGAGGGCGGCGCGCGCGTGCTGCTCTATCGTCAGGCATGCGATACGTTGTGCCAACCCTTGCTGCAACCATCGGCGGGGCGGGTCTGGCACGGCGGCATCAACCCGCACATGCGCATCGCGCCGCTCGCGGGCGGCCGTCATCATGTCAGCCTCGTGGCATGGCAGCCGCAGGCGCGCACCCGCGCGCATGCGCATCCGAGCGGGGAGGAAATGTTCGTGTTGAGCGGGGTGCTGCGCGACGGCGAGCGACATCATCCGGCCGGCACCTGGCTGCGCCTGCATCCGGGTGCGGAGCACGCGCCATTCGCCGACGAGCCCGCCGTGATCCTGCTGCGCCACGGGCATCTGCCCGATACGAAAGATCGAGCAGGCCCGGCGAATCAGGCCTGATCGGCCTTGAGCAAGTCGATCAGCGCGCGGACCTTCGGCGCGGTGTGCTTGCCGGGCGGCAGCAGCGCGTGGATCGCCGAGCGCACGGTGGCCCATTCCGGGTACAGGCGCACGAGCCGGCCAGCGGCCAGGTCGGCTCGCACCGAAAAATCGGGCAGCACGGCGAGGCCCGCGCCTTCGCTCACGGCCGAGCGGCACGCGTAGGCGGTATCGGCCTGCAGGCCGGCGGAGAACGCGATCTCGCAGGTGTCGGTGGCGCTGCCGTGGCGGTGCATCGTGAAGCGCGCGGGATGATGCAGCACCGACAGCGCCACGAACGGCAGTTCGGCGGCGTCGCGCAGGTCGTCGGGGAGCGCATGGCTCGCGACGAACCCGGGGCTGGCGACGAGCCACTTCGTGTAATGGCCGATGGCCACCGCGCGATGGCTCGAATCGTTCAGTTCCCCCAAGCGAATCGCCACGTCCACGCCTTCCTCGATCAGGTCGATCAAGCGGTCGGCCGACACCATGGCGACGCGCAGCCTGGGGTGTGCCAGCCGCAGCCGGGCCAGCACCGGTGCGAGCACGATCGCGCTGTACTCGACGGACGACGCCACCCGCAACGTGCCGCTCAGGTCGTCCGGCGACGGGCTGGCGATCGACACGGCCTCGTCGGCGAGCCGCACGATTTCCCGGCACGTTTCGAAGAACGCCTCGCCGGCTTCGGTCACGCTCACGCGCCGGGTGGTGCGCACGATCAGGCTGGCCTGCAACTGCTGTTCGAGGCGCTGGATGCTCTCGCTGACGGAGGTCTTGCCGATGCCGCGCCGCTCGGCCGCCCGCGTGAACGAGCCGGTTTCCACCACGGCGATGTAGTTGAGCAGGTGCTCGAAGGTCAGGTTGCGCAGGTCGGGCATGGCGAGGGCGGGGAGAGTGGCGAACGCGGCCGCCAGTGTGGCACGGATTTGCCGCGTTGCGCCTAGCCGGCGCTCGAGGCCGGGTCGGCTTCAGCGCGCGGTGCGCGTGCCGCGTTTCGGCTTCTTCGCCGCAGCGGCGCGCGGTGCTTCCTTGGCGGCGGTCGTGGCCGGATCGCCACGTTGCAGATCGTCGAGCCAGGACAGTGTTTCCGCGTAGCCGAGGAAGTGACGCAGGTAGTCCGGCGAGATGTCGCGCATCTGCAGCAGCGCGCGGTGCACGAGGCTGCTCGAATTGAGCGGGCCGGCGTTCTTCGGCACGCTGTCGAGCGAGACCTGCACCTGGCGGTCGGCGCTCAGTTTCGACCAGAGCTCGCGGAAATAATCGAGCACGGCGGCGGGCGGCGCGCTGCGGGCCGTGCGGACCTTGTCGAGACTGAGCGCGGCGAACGGGCTGGGCAGCGGGGCGGCGGGCGCTTGGTTCGACGCCGCGCCGCGTGCCTGTTCGATGCGTGCCGCGTAGTCTTCCAGCAGCGCGTGCAGGCGTGTGTCGATCACGCGCCGCGCTGCACCGCTGTGCGCGTTGGCGCGGCGATGCAGCGCATCGATCAGGCCGAAGCGCAGCGGATCGATGCGGTCGCAACCATCGGCTCGCCAGGCGTCGAGGCGGGCGCGGGCGGCGTCTTGCGGCAGGTCGTCGGAAGCGTGGCGCATGTCAGTGCGCCACGGCGGCGGAGGTGGCGCTTGCCGCCGTGGCGGTCACCGAACTGGTCGGGCGCGGCACCGCCGCGATCTCGACGCGGCGGTTCTTGGCGCGGCCCGTTTCATCCGCATTGGAGCCGACCGGCTGCTCCGAACCGAACGCCGCCGCGAACACCGACGGCGCGGGCACGCCCGCATCGATGAACGCGCGCGTGACGGTCAGCGCGCGCTCGGCGGACAGCTCCCAGTTGTCGGCGAAGCGGTGGTTGCCGGCGCGCACCTGCTGGTCGTCGGCGAAGCCGCTGACCATCAGGATCTGGTCGCGATCATGCAGGTAGGCGGTCAGCGGCCCGGCGAGGCTGCGCAGCAGGTCGCGGCCGGCCGGCTGCAATTGATCCGAATTCACGGCGAACAGCACGTTGCCCGCGATCCCGATGCGGCCGTCCACCAGCGTCACGCGGCCGGCCGCGAGCGGGCCGGCCAGCGCCTGTTCGAGCGTCTTGCGGCGCTGCGTTTCCACCTGCCGCTGCTTGACCTCGTCGGCCAGCCGCGACGACGCTTCGAGCTGCATGCCGATCACGCCCACCAGAATCAGCACGAACGCGCCGAGCAGCGCCGCCATCAGGTCGCCGAACGCGGCCCAGACGGGCACGCCCGCGTCGAGGCCGCCGTCGATATCGTCGTTCATGCCGGCTTGGCTCCGTCAAGGCGTTGCAGGTTTTCGACGATCTGCTGCTGCGACATCAGGCTCAGGTCGATCACGTCCTTGGCCTGCGCGACGTAGTAGGCCAGTTGCTCGTCGCTGCGCGCAAGCGATTTGTCGAGCGCGCCTTCGATGCGCTGCAGTTGCGCCATCAGCTTGTCGTTCGATTCGCCGAAGCCGGCCACGGCCTGACCGAACGCCTCGGCCAGGCTGGCCATTTCGACGGCGCTGCCCGTGACTTGCGCGGATACCCCTTCAAGCGCCTGCGCGCCCGTCTCGACCTGCCGGTCGAAGCGCGTGCCGACACGGTCGAGCAGGTCGGACGAGGTGGATACCAGCGCATCGATCGCGCCGCGTTGCTCGTTGCTGGCGTGGCTGACGGCGTCGAGCAGGGTGGCGACGGTCGAGAGCAGGCGGCCGCGTTCCTCGAGCATCGCGGTGTCCTGCACCATGCTCTCGGACAGCTTCTGACGCAGCTCCGCGACCACGTCGGCGGCGGCGCGCGGCGCTTCGGCGGCTGCTTCGACGAGGCGCGAGATTTCGGCGAAGGTGTCGCGGGCGTGGGTTTCGGTTTGCGCGGCGATGGCGGTGGCGGCTTGCGCGAGCGCGTCGCAGATCGCTTGCTGGCGCTCGGCGGCTTGTGTCGAGGCGGCTTGCCAGGCGGTGGCGTTCGCTTCGGCGGCGCGGGCGATTTCGGTGATGGTGCCGCTGGCGCGCGCTTCGCCCTGCGTGGCGATCTCGCCGGCCGCGTGTTCGAGCGCGGTGCAGATGCGCTGTTGATGCTCGGCGGCTTGCGCTGCGCTGGCTTGCCAGGCGGCGGCGTGTGCGTCGGCGG
>NZ_BAAILN010000155.1:214050-214268 GCF_054589155.1 Burkholderia sp. 3C | reverse complement strand
TCTGTTGTCGTTCGGCGGCTTGCGTCGAGGCGGCTTGCCACGCGGTAGCGTTCGCTTCGGCGGCACGGGCGATTTCGGCGATCGTGCCGCTGGCATGTGCTTCGGTCTGCGTAGCGATGCTGTCGGCGGTCTTGGCAAGCGCGTCGCAAATGGCTTGCTGACGTTCGGCGGCTTGCGTCGAAGCGGCTTGCCACGCGACGGCGTTTGCTTCGGCTGCG
>NZ_BAAILN010000155.1:206761-213888 GCF_054589155.1 Burkholderia sp. 3C | reverse complement strand
GCGTAGCGATGCTGTCGGCGGTCTTGGCGAGCGCGTCGCAAATGGTCTGCTGGCGCTCGGCGGCTTGCGTCGAAGCGGCCTGCCACGCGGTAGCGTTCGCTTCAGCGGCGCGGGCGATTTCGGCGATCGTGCCGCTGGCGTGTGCTTCGGTCTGCGTAGCGATGCTGTCGGCGGTCTTGGCGAGCGCGTCGCAAATGGTCTGTTGTCGTTCGGCGGCTTGCGTCGAAGCGGCCTGCCATGCGGAGGCGTTCGCCTCAGCGGCACGCGCGATTTCCGCCACCGTGCCGCTGGCCTGCGCGGCCGTCTGCACGGAAATCTCGTTGGCCGTCCTGGCGAGCGCGTCGCAGATCGTCTGCTGACGCTCGACCGCCTGCGTGCTGGCCGTCTGCCAGGCCGCCGACGAGGCCGCCGCCAGCCGCGCGATTTCGGTGACGGTGGCGGTGGCCTGCGTTTCGGTGCGCGCGGCCACGTCTTGCGCGGTGGCCGCCAGCGCCTCGACCACGGCCTGCTGGCGTTGCGCGGCCTGCGTGCTGGCCGCTTCCCAGGCAGCCGAGGCCGATTCGGCGGCGCGCGCGATCTCGCCGAGCGCGCGGCCGGTTTGCGCTTCGGTCTGCGCGGCGATGCTGCCGGCCGTGCGCTCCAGCGTCGCGCAGATTTCGGCCTGCTGCTGTTGCGCGGCCGCGTTGGAGGCTTGCCATTGCTCGCGCAGCGTCGTGCCGACGGCTTCCAGCGAGCCGGTCCAGGCCGCGAGACGCGTTTCGTCGCGCGCGGCGAGCTGGCCTTGCAGTTCCTGTTGCGTGCCGTGCAACTCGCGCAGCAGCGCGGCGGCGTGCGTTTCGAACGTCGCGGCGGCCGAGGCGAGCGCCTGGCGGTTGTCGTCGGCGAGCTTTTCGCCCGATTGTTCGTGACGCGCCAGCGCGTCTTGCCAGGTTTGCGATGCGGCTTCGGCGGCGGCGGCCTGACGGCTGTCGACATCGCGCAGCAGCGTGGCCGAGCGGGCCTCGAAGCTGGCGTTGAAGCTGTCGAGCGCGCCGCGCAGGTCGCCCGCCAGCGCGTCGCCGGCGCGGCGTTGTTCGGCCAGTGCGTCGGTCCAGAGCCCGGCCACGCGGGCCGTGCTGGCCTCGAAGCCACGGTTCAGGCCGTCCAGTTGGCGTTCCACCGCCTGCGTCAGCGTGCCGTGCAGCGCGGCGCTTTCGCGTGCGAGGCCGGCCATCGCGGCATCGACCACCGGCGCGATCGCCGATCCCGCCACGCGCGCGCTTTCCGCCGCGCTCGATTTGAGCGCCTCGCCGAGCGTCGCCGCGAGGCGCGCGTGGCTGGCTTCGGCGTTGTCGAGGAAGGCCTGTTGCCCGGCGAGCTGGCGGTCGCCGGCCGTCGCGCCCTGGCGCTCGATGGCCGCGATCAGCGTTTCGAGCTTGTCGACCAGCGCCGGCATCGCGTCGGCCTGGCGCTGCATCAGCGCGAAGCCGGCCTCGCGACGGTGCGCGTGCGAGAACGGGCGCAGCACGGTGGCGCTCAACGCGTCGAGCTGCTGCACGGCATCGAGCCGCTCGCGGCGGCACAGCGCCGACAGCAGCCCGAGCATCGCCGAGGTGGCGACGCCCGCGATCGAGGTGCCGAATGCGAAGCCGAGGCCGCGGATCGGCGCGTACAGCGCATTGCGGATCGCGTCGAGGCCGGTCGCGCCGTCGAGCGCCGCGCTGGTGCCGCGCAGCGTCGCCACCATCCCGAGCAGCGTGCCGAGCATGCCGAGCAGCACCAGCAGGCCGACCAGGTAGGGCGTCAGCGCCGGCGCGGGCAGGGCCGCGCGCTCGCCCTCGACGCGGGCGCGCACCGCGCCGCGCAGGCCCGGCGCGAGTGGTTCGAGCCAAGCGGCCAACGAGGCCGGCTCGGCCTGCGTGGCGCAGGCGCGCGTCAGGCTCGCCGTGGCCTGGCGGTAGCGGTGCAGCTCGAACGCGCCGCCCGCGTAGAAGGCGGCGATCAGGAGCGTGACGGCCAGCGCGAGCGGATTGGCGCTCACGTAGCCGGCGCCGATCCAGGCCACCACGGCCAGGCCGGCGAGAAATACGACGAGATCGATGCGAAGTCGGGACATAGATGGAAATTAGCGGGCGCGAAGGGCCGCGAGCAGCCCTCCGACCGGTTGGAACCGGACATCCAGTTCGGCGAGCAGGACGCTCTGCATATCCTTGCGGAACGTGTCGAGCCAGGTGTCGGCCGGCGCGGGGCCGGGGGCGACGCGGGGCCGGACGGCGGCGGCTGCGTGTGCGGTTGGGGCGGCGGTGTTCGGGGCTTCTGCCTGGGCCTGGGCGTCCGCCGCCGCTTGCGCCTGAGCCTCTGCCGCCACGGTTTCCGCCTCAGCCTGCACCTGAGCTTCTGCCTCGGCGGCTTCGGCTGCTTCCGCCTTGGCAGCCGCGCGCAGCCGCTCGAAATACTGACCGAGCAACCCCGGCACCGCGCCGAACAGGCTGCGTTCGCGCGCGGCCAGCGCACGCTCCATGGTGGCGTCGAGCGCGGCCAGCCGTGCCAGCGCCGGCGATTGCGCCGCCAGCCGGCCGCGCAATTTCGCGCGCAGGTCGCCGATGTCGCTCTCCATCTTCTGCTGCAAGCCGAGGCAGCACTGACGATAGAGCGCGAAATCGGCGTCCGGGCCGGTGAGATCGGGCAGACGCGCGGCTGGCGGAGGCGAGGCAAAGCCGCCGCCCTGGCGGCCGTGGCGCGGCGCGCGCGCGGGCGCGAGCAGGGCGTCGTTGGCGATCGCCTTCGACAGCGCCGAGCGCAGGTCCAGGCAGCGCGCCGCCTCGTCGCCGCCCTGCGTACGCAAGCCGGCCACCGCGGCGGGCGCGGGGGCGGCCAGCACGGAGGAGAGCGCGATCGCGTCGGTCCAGCCGACCCATTCGCTGAGTCGGTCGGGCAACGGCAGCGCGGTACGCGGCACGTCGGGCTGGCCGAGACGCATCAGAAGTCGGATGATGGCCGGCGCGTTCAGTGAAGTGCGCGGCGAGGTGGGCAACATGCGGCGAATCAGAAAAAAGGCAGCAGTTTACACAACGGCGCGGCTCGGCACGCGGTTTTGGCCGACGAGGCGTGCGGCAGGGGCTCGCGGAAGGTGCGGCCAGGGGCGTCGGATGCGCCACTGGCAAGGCGCGCGGGCCGTCAGGCGGCACCGAGCGCCTTCTTCATGAAGTAGCGCGAAAAGCCGGTGGGATAGTCGGGCAGCTCGGCGAAACAGGCGTAGCCGAGCCGTTCGTAGAACGGCCGCGCCTGGAAGCTGAAGGTGTCCAGCCAGGCGTGATGGCAGCCGCGTGCTACCGCTTCCTGCTCGGCGAGCCGCATGAGGCGCGTGCCCACGCCGCTGCCGCGCGCCGCTTCCGGCACCACCAGCAACTGCGTGAACAGCCATTCGTAGCCCGTCATGCCCCACAGGCCGCCCACGATCTCGCCGCCCGCATCGCGCAGCGCGACGACCAGCGGGCGATGCCCGGCCGGCGCGCTGCTGGCGTTCACGTTGTATTGCACGAGCGGCTCGACGATGCGCTTGCGAACGGCCTCGTCCGCCTGGTCGGTCAACGTATAGGTATGGGTCATGGTCGTTTGATCCGGAAAAGGGAGGCGCAGAGGGCCGGGCGCCCCGGTTCGCCACGCGAGACGGCAGGTATAGCGGACCGGCGCATGCCTGACAACAGCGCGGGACCGTCGCGGGAGCCGCAGGCTGGCCGTCTGACACATGCCTGTCGGCATGCCGCTATACAATCCGCCGCTCGCAATCAGGCATCGCCACGAGGTTTCATGACCCGTCCGGACCCGGCCGAACCCGCCACCCCTCAGCAGCTCGCCGATTTTCTCTGCTTCGCCGTGTACTCGGCCAACCTGGCTTTCGGCAAGGCGTACAAGCCGCGGCTCGACGCGCTCGGGCTGACCTATACGCAGTACATCACGCTGGTGGCCGCCTCCGAGGGCGAGGCGCAGACGGTCGGCCAGCTCGGCGAACGCCTCTACCTCGAATCGAACACGCTGACGCCGATCCTCAAGAAGCTCGAGGCGCTCGGTTATCTGGCGCGGCAGCGCGCGCAGCACGACGAGCGGCAGGTGCTGATCAGCCTGACGCCGCAAGGCCGGCAGTTGCGCGAAACGCTGGGAAAGTTGAGTGTGGTCGATGCGACCGGCCTGTCGGCCGAGGAAAGCGACGCCACGCAGCAGGCCGTGGCGCGCTTGCGGGACCGGCTCGTGGCGTCGGTGCGGAATGACGATTGAAGAGATGGCTTGACGTCCGTTCGAGCGCCGCCTGAAGGCAGGCGGTGCTCAACCGGTTGCGGGCGCAAGCATCCGCGCCGGTTACGGCCGCCCCGCCATGCAGCACGGGGCGGCCGGCAACCCTCAGACTGCCGCGCCGCGGCCCGCCTGCGGACGGCTGGCCGAGGTCAGCGCCGAGATCACCAGCGTCACGACGATGTTCACCACCAGCGCGATCAGGCCGATATAGAACGTGTAGGAACCCGAACCGACGTGCAGCGTGTACACCGGCTTCAGGCCTTGCGAGACCGACAGCGCGGTACCCAGCACGATCCCCACCAGCCAGCCGATCAGCAGGCCGGTCGCGCTGAGGCGGCGCGTGTACAGCGAGAACACCACGGCCGGCAGGATCTGCAGGATCCAGATGCCGCCCAGCAGTTGCAGCTCGATGGCGTACTGCGTCGGCGCCGCGACGATGAACACCAGCGCGCCGAACTTCACGAGCAGCGACACCAGCTTCGCCGTCGAGGCCTCGCCGGCCGCCGATTGGTTCGGCGATACCAGCGGGCGCCACAGATTGCGCGTGAACAGGTTCGCCGCGCCGATCGACATGATGGCGGCCGGCACCAGCGCGCTGATCGCGATCGCGGCGGCGGCGAAGCCGACGAACCACGACGGGAACAGCGTGTGGAACAGCGCCGGCACCACATCGGTGGGCGACTTGACGTGGATGTCCGCGGCGATCGCCATGTAGCCGAGCAGCGCGATCAGGCCCAGCAGCACCGTGTAGGCCGGCAGGAAGATCGCGTTCTTCTTGACGGTCGCGGCCGAACCCGAGGCCAGCACGCCCGTCATGGTGTGCGGATACATGAACGCTGCCAGCGCCGAGCCGAGCGCGAGCGAGGCATACGCCGTGAACTGGGTCGGCTTGAGCAGGATGCCGGTCGCGCCGCCCTTGGCCGCGAAGTGCGCGTCGGCCAGTTCGAACACGTGTGCATAGCCGCCGAGCTTCACCGGGATCAGGCAGACCGCCGCGATCACCACGATGTAGATCATGATGTCCTTCACGAAGGCGATCATCGCCGGGGCGCGCAGGCCGCTCGTGTAGGTGTAGAGCGCGAGGATCAGGAACGCGATGATCAGCGGCAGCTCGCCCGACACGCCGAGGCCCTTGATCACCACCTGCATGCCCACCAGTTGCAGCGCGATGTAGGGCATCGTCGCGACGATGCCGGTGATCGCCACCGCCGCCGGCAGCCACTTGCCGCCGAATTCGCCGTGCACGTAGTCGGCCGCCGTGATGTGGCCTTTCGCGTGCGCGATCTTCCAGAGCTTCGGCATGACCGCGAACACGAACGGATAGACCACGATCGTGTAGGGCAGCGCGAAGAAGCCGTAGGCGCCCACCGCATACACCAGCGCCGGCACCGCGATCACCGTGTAGGCGGTGTAGAAATCGCCGCCCACCAGGAACCACGACACCACCGTGCCGAACTGGCGGCCGCCGAGGCCCCATTCATGCAGTTGCGTGAGGTCGCCGCGCCGCCAGCGTGCCGCGATGAAACCGAGCACCGTGACGAGTGCGAAAAACGCGATGAAGACGGTCATCGCCACCGGATCGATCGAATAGCCGTCGTTCATTTTTCACTCCGGTAGACCAGATACAACAACACGGACGTAACCGGAATCCACAGCAATTGATACCAGTAGAACATCGGCAGGCCTGCAAACGACGGCTGGCCGTAGTTATAGAACGGCAGCCATAAAAGCGCGACATACGGAATCAGCAGCGCGACCCAGACCCATAGCGGTTTCCGTTTGCGTGCATCGTCTTGAGGGCTGTCTGCCATCGGTCTCTCCTCCTGTGCGGTGGGCTTCGTATCGGGTTATTGGATAAAGCGGCTCGATTGTGAGCCATTATGAGATAGGTTGCAGTAGGAAACGACCGGCGTTGTCGGCTTCGGACAAATTGGAACGGCTTCCTTTCAAATTGCTTTTGAATAAGGCGTTAATCCTTACGAATTAATTTCATTGTTTTGACGGACCGGTCGGACCAGTTAGGAATCCGCAGTACAGCCGAGCGTTACGCACGTTGCCTTGCCAGCCAATCATTCTCTTTTCACCGGGTAAAAATCATCCCGGCTCAATCGATCGATATCGCCATGACTACTTCGCAGCCCGTTGCATTGATTACCGGTTCGACATCGGGGATCGGTGCGGCCATTGCCCGCCGACTTTCGAAGGATGGGTTTTCAGTTGTCCTGCATTCGCGCAATTCGGTCGAGGTGGGGCAGGCGCTGGCGCGCGAGCTCGGCTCGGCCGCCTATGTGCAGGCCGACCTGGCCGACGACGCCGATCGCATCCGGCTGGTGCGCGAGGCGGTGGCCGTGTGGGGCCGGCTGGACGTGCTGATCAACAACGCCGGCATCAGCCGCGTGATTGCGCATGCCGATCTGGCGGCGGCCACGCCGGAGGTCTGGCATGAACTGCATGAGATCAACGTGGTGGCGCCGTTCCGGTTGATAGCCGAAGCGCAGGCGGCGTTGAAGGCGACCGCCGCGCGCGGGCGGCCCGGCTGCGTGGTGAACGTCAGCTCGCATGCGGGCGTGCGGCCCAAGGGGGCGTCGATTCCGTACGCGGCGAGCAAGGCGGCGCTCAATCACGTGACGCGCTTGCTGGCGGTGTCGCTGGCGCCCGACATTCGCGTCAATGCCGTCGCGCCCGGGTTGGTGGATACGCCGTTGACGGCGGATTGGACGCAGGCCCAGCAGCTTTGGCGCGAGAAGGCGCCGATGCGGCGGGCGGCCAGCCCGGACGATATCGCGCAGGCGGTGGCGTGGCTGGTTGATTCGGATTACTTGACAGGGGAGATCGTGATGTCGGATGGCGGGCTG
>NZ_BAAILN010000155.1:176717-206635 GCF_054589155.1 Burkholderia sp. 3C | reverse complement strand
CAGGCGCCGCGTCGCCTCAACTCAACTCGCCACCGTCAACGCAAACGGCTTGAACCCCGACGCGCGAACGAGATGCGGCACCATCAGCATCATTGCTTCCGTCGCGCGCGCCGATTCGATCGCCCCGAGATCGAGCATATCGTGCGCCGGCCAGCCCAGTTCGATCAACAGCCGCGCCACTTCCTCCTTGGCTTCGCCGTCGTTGCCGCTCAGAAATGCCTTCGGTGGTATCGCCAGCGCACCCGGCGCGGTCATGACACTGACGTGCATCGTGTTCAGCGTCTTGACCACCTGCGTGCCGGGCAGCGCGGCCTGCAACTGTTCACCCAGGCTGCTGCCCGCGTAGAGCAGCCCGCCGGGCATGCCGTCCGGCAGGCGCTCGGTGGCGTTCGCGAGGTCGAGCAGGATGCTGCCCTTCAACGCGTCGCCCAGCGCGCTGAGGCATGCCAGCGCGACATGGCCGGGCAGCGCGTTGATGACGATGCGCGACGTGCCGGCCGCGTCCTCCAGCGTCGTGTGATGGACGGCCGGCCCGCGCCAGCGCGCCGATCCGGCTTGCGGGTTGCGATGGCCGACGGTGACGTGATGGCCTCGATCGACGAGCGCTTGTGCGAGCGAGGTGCCGACGCGTCCCGCGCCGAGAATGCCGAGATTCATGGGGTGTCCTGATTGATTGGAAATCGGTTGATCGATAGGGTGTGGCGCGTCAAACCACGTCGCGCAACGCGTCGATGCATTCGCCGTGAACGCCGGGCGCGCAGGCCAGGAAATCGTCGCTCGCGAGCGTCCACGGCCGGCCGCGCAGGTCGGTCACCATGCCGCCCGCCTCGCCGATCAGCAACGCGCCGGCCGCTTGCCCCGAGCGCACGTTGCTGTGCTGCCAGAAGCCGTCGATCCGGCCGGCGGCGACCTGCACGAGCGGGAACGTGGCGGGCACGCTCATGCGCACCACCAGCGCCCGGCGCAGCATTGCCGTGATCGATGCGCCGATGCGGCGGTGGGTGGCGTCGCTTTCGCCAGGCTTGGCCTGGCCGGTCGTGACGAGGGCGGCGCGCAGTTCCGTCCGGGTGGACGTGCGCATCGGCACGCCATCGGCATACGCCACGCCGCTGCCGCGAACTGCCGTGTAGAGCCGCCCGGCAACCGGCTCGTGGATCGCCGTGAGCACCGGCACGTTGTCGCGTATCAGCGTGGCGCTGACGCCCCATTCCGCCAGGCCGTGCACATGGTTGATGTTGCCCTCGACGGGATCGACGAGCCACCATTCGCCGTCGGGCAGCGCGCCGCCTTCGAGCTCGTCCTCGACCCAGCGCGCGGCGGGGCGGGCCTGCGTCAGCAGCGGGCGCAACATGGCGAGCGAGATGGCGTCGTTGGCGTGGATCGCCTCGATCACGCCGGGCAGCGTGTCCGGCGTGCGGACCTGCGGGTCGAAGTGGCGCAGCATCGCGTCGCCTGCCGCGCGCACGGCGGCGACGGTCGCGGCCAGCAGCGCGCCGTCGTCTGCCGTCGTGACGGCTTGCGCGGCAAGCTGGCCCGCGATGTATCGCTTGGGGTCCTGAGTATTCATATCCGGTTGCACTCCTGAATGCGCATCGGCGCGAACAGGCTTCATTTTTCGGTAGCGAGTGATTAACATCAAATCAATTGTCGTTACCGCTGAGTTAACCCAAATGCAACTCGATATGAACCTGCTGGTGGCGCTCGACGCCTTGCTCGACGAAGGCAGCGTCGGCGGCGCGGCGGCGCGCATGCATGTCAGTTCGCCGGCGATGAGCCGGACGCTCGACCGCATCCGGCACATGACGGGCGACCCGATCCTGGTGCGCGCCGGCCGCGCGATGATGCCCACGCCGTATGCGGAATCGGTTCGCGAAGAGGTGCACGCGATCGTGGCGCGCGCGCAGGCGGTGCTGGCGCAGCAACGCCATTTCGATGTGTCGAAACTGACGCGCAGCTTCGTGATCCAGTGTCACGACGCGCTCGCCTGCACGTTGGGCCCGGCGCTGCTGGCGCGCCTGCGCGAGGCCGCGCCGCACGCCAGCCTGCGCGTGCTGGCCGAGGCGTCGACCGATGCGCCGGAATGGCGGCAAGGGCAGATCGATCTGCATATCGGCGCGGCGATTCCCGCGCAGGCGGAGATTCACCACGCAGTGCTCGGCCACGACACGATGGTCGTCGCGATGCGGGCCGGGCATCCGCTGGCGGGTGGCCGGCTCACCGCACGCCGTTACGCGAGTGCGGAGCACATCATCGTGTCGCGTCGCGGGCGGCTGCGCGATCCGGTGGACGATGTGCTGGCCGCGCAGGCGCTGGCGCGCCGGGTGGTGGCGTCGGCGCCCACGGCAGCGGCTGCGCTGTGCATGGTCGGCGCCTCGGATTTGCTGGTGGTGGTGCCGACGCATGGCTGCGCCGCGCTGGCGGGCTCGCTCGGGCTGGTAACGCGGCCGATGCCGGTGCCCGTGTCGGCCTTGCCGGTGGTGGCGTCATGGCATGGGCGATACGAGGGAGACCGGGCGCATGCGTGGTTGCGCGAGAGGGTGGCGGCGGTGGCGGGGGAGATGTTGCGGGGATGACGCTCGCCCGCTTTTACCGGGCTGGCTTTGGATGCGGCGTCAACGCGGCGGCTTGCGCAACGGGTCCAGCAAGCTCTTCAAGCCGTTATGGTCGATCTCCTGCATCAACGCGAGCAGCCGACCGATCTCGCCCGGCGGAAACCCTTCGCGGGCGAACCAGTTCAGATAATGCCCGGGCAGGTCGGCGAGAATCCGGCCTTTGAATTTGCCGAAGGGCATGGTCAGGGTGACGAGGCGTTCGAGGTCGGGCGTTTGCATGGGGCGTATTGTGCATGGATTTCCGATGCGACATGGTTTCGGCAGCGCGCATCGCCTGCGTTGAATACGTTTCCGGCAAGCCGCTTCAATGAAATCGACAGCGCAACACCCATCGTCGATAATCTCGCCGCGTAAAATGCCATTCACCCCGATAACCTCGACGAGCCGCCCTCCATGTCAATCCAGCGAGCCTTGTTTCTCACGGCGATGTTTCTGTTTTCCGGTATTGCCGAAGCGCAGCAAGTCGGCGTGGTGGATGGCGGCGTGTATTACTCCGTCAATCCGGCATTGCCGAAAGGCACGCGCGTTCAAGTCCTGAGCGACGATGGCCGAGGCGTCATCCAATGCTGCGGCGAGATTGCCGGCCCGGCCAGACAGGCGAATCGCCAGGTGCTCGACAGCCTGCGCGACCGCCCGGTCACGGCCTATGCGCTGACGCCGGGCGGCGCGTTGTCGGCCGACAGCGCCGGCTTCGGCATTGCCGGCAACGTGAAGATGATCAGGCAGGGCGCGCATCCGCAAGGCATTCTGGAAGACGGCTCACACTTGAATTTCTCGATTTGCGCTTCGTCGGAGGGCATGCATTATCTGGGGCGGCGCGCCGGCGACAATAAATTGCTCGTGCATCTCTACGAATATTTCGACGGCGATCTGGAGTCGAATTGCAAGGACAGCGAATTGAAATGAGCCGGAACGGCCGCCAACATTCGATTATCGATATCAAGATGAAGCCGCATTCCCGCGCGTTCGTCGCAGTCCTGGGTGTTGCCGCGATCGTCGCCGCAACAACCAGTGCTCCGGCCTGGTCCGCCGAAACCGCATTCCCGCGCTTCGCCCAGAAGGAAGGCCGGCTCGACGCCAACGACACGCCGCTTTCGGGCGTGACACTTTGCGTGCTGCCCGACAAAAACCCGTGCTTCGAAATGCCGTCCAGCCCGATCCCGGGCGACGCGAAGGATCGCTATCAATTCGCGCTCAACCCGCGATCGGAGCGGTTGCCGCTGGCCGGCGGCGGCTCGTGGGTGTTTTTCTCGGGCATGTTCTCGGGCGGCGGCAGCGGCATGCTCGAACGCGTGGCCGTGCTGCGCTACGCGGCCGACGGCAGGATCGAGAACCTAATGCCAGAGGTGACGGCCACCGACATCGCCGACCGCGCGATGTGGAACGTGCCCGAGGTTTCGCCGTATCCGGTGTTCATCCGCGCCGATTTCATCTGGGGCGACGGCGAGGATCACTTCGGTCAGCATGGGTTCGGCGTCGACGGCTGGACGTTTGATCCGGGCGTTCATCAGTACCGGAAAGTGTTTTCGTATCGCACCGCGCGGCGCTACGCGCGCGGCGACCAGGACGATCATGTCTTGAAGGCCGAGCGTGAGGAGATCCTGCGGCGGTTGAAAGCGGGGCGTTGATTCGGGCTGCACATGGACGGGCCGTGGCGTCAGTCGGCGTCGGTCAGGCACTTTAATTGGCATCAAACGATGCTATTATTGGTGCCTTGAGAAAAAGGAGGTTTCTGTGCGTACTACCATTGCGCTTGATGACGACTTGGTCGCCAAGGCCCAGGCCTATACGGGAGTGGAAGAAAAATCCGCGCTCGTGCGTGAAGCACTGAAGGCCTTGATCCAGCGTGAGGCCGCAAAGCGGCTCGCAAATCTTGGAGGAAGCCAACCGGGTATCAAGAGCGCACCGCGTCGGCGGCAGGACGACAAATGATCCTCGTCGATACATCGGTCTGGATCGATCACATCAATGCGACCGATCCCATGCTGGTTGAGCTGCTCGCCGAGGAGCGCGTGTTGATTCACCCCTATGTGGTCGGGGAAATTGCACTCGGCAGTTTGCGTAACCGCGAAGTCGTGCTTGGTGCGCTACGGGATTTGCCGACTGCGCCCGTTGCCACTCCGGATGAAACGTTCTACCTGATCGAGCGTGAAGGTTTGTTCAATCGCGGAATCGGATATGTGGACACGTCGTTATTGGCCTCGGCGCGTCTGAAACCTGGTGTCGTCATCTGGACGCGTGACAAACGCTTGAGGAAAGTGGCTGACGAACTTAACCTCGGCGCAGTGCTGGGGCACTAGCTGGCGGGAAACGCCGGCGGTCCGCTTCGCTTCAGCACCGGTGGCCCACGGACTGGTCAGAAGCGACTGATAGGTATGGAATAAGACGTTGATATTGGCCGTTTTCGATAGGCGGGTGCTCGTGCCGCTCTCGTTGGAAAGCCTCATCGGGTCTACTTCGAATCGCACGGCCAAGGCGATCTCGAAGGCGTATTCCAAACCCCGCGCAGGCGTGGAATCACGATTTTTACTGGAAATCGCTGAGCTCGACAAAGTGGGATCTGATCGTAGATGCCCCCGGTGTTTCGCTGTCGATCACGGTAAGCGGTGCCAATATCCCGGCAGCGGGCAAATGCGGCTGTATGGTGGTGATGGCCAGCCGCTTGTCGACTTCGACTCGATCACGGCGGCCGCCATGAGTGCCGGCGCGATGACCATCGCGCCGGGCACCAGAATGCTTACCGTAAGCGCTCGCTATTTACTATGTTCGATTTCGATTATGTCGAGCGCTGCTGGCCGTTCTTTCACAATCCGGGTTAGAGCTGCGCCGGGATCGTGATACTGCTCGGACAGGACAGGGTCGGGCCGCTGTCGGTGATAGACACCACCTGACCGTTCGAGCCGATCGAGGTGGTCAGGCTGCTTTTGCTGCCCAGTTGCAATTCTCCGTTTGTCACCGAGAAGGCGTTGCCGCCGCTGATCTGGCTATTGGTGATGCGGATTCCCGTGTCGCCCGTTGCCGGTTGGCCCATCCGGCTGTTCGAGAGCCCGACGATGGCGCCTTGCTGCTTGGTGGCGGTGGCGATCACGTTGTCGATATTGACGTTGGCGATAATTGGCAGGTTGCCGCCGGTGCCCGATGCGTAGGCGTAGGTGAACAGGAACGGCTGCTGGACGTTGCGCATGCAGGTGTTCCGATAGGTGATGTCGGTGGTTGCGCCGCTGTCCTTGGCAGTCTGGTCGGTCTTGATCCGGTAGCCGAAGTCGGTACCGCTGAACTGCACCGTGTCGATCGTCACCTGCGAGACGCCAGGGTTGGCCAGCGTGGTGCCGGCCGCTTCCTGGCCGCCGATCGAGATGCCATGACCGCCGCCGACCACGCAATGGCCGATGGTGACGTTCGAGGTGGCCGCACCGCCCGCGTTGGACTTGATAGCGATGTCGTCGTCGCCGGTGTCCAGCACGCAGTTGCGGACAGCCGCGGTTTGGGTGCCGATGATGTCGATCGCGTCGGTATTCGGCGCGAGATCGTTGCCGCTGGCATTGCGATTCGGGTTTGCGTAGATCCACACGCCGTCGATCGTGACGTTTTTGGAACCGGACTCGATCACCAACTGTTCCTTCGGCGAATTGCGAATGATCAGCGCATTGTCGGTGGCATTGGACGAACTCGGAAAAGCGACGATCGATTGCGATTTTCCGGCATCGGTGAAGTTCGAGCCGATTTGCAGGGTCGAGCCGGTGATCGCGATCAGCTTCGGTCGAGCCGTGTTGTTTTGGCCGACCGCCGCTGGCCAGTAGTCCTGACCATCGCCATCGATCGCGCCGGTGCCGGTAATGGTCAAATTGCTCAGATTGCTTCCGGTGAGCATCGCGCCGCTGGCGGGCTGCGAGGGCGAGCCTTTCAATGTGAAACCCTTCTCCAGCTTCAACACGATGTTGCTGGCCAGGTTCACGCTGGTGATGACTGCTGTCGAGATGCCGTTGTTGCTGGTCAGGTCGACCAGGCCCGGGCTGCTGCTGGTACCGCTGGCGGCGCACTGCTTGATTGCATTCTGAAGGTTGGTGGTATTGCTGCTGGCCGAACTGCTCCACTGGGGCGTGCAGGTCTCGGCCTTGGCAGATGCCTGCACGGTGAGCGCGGCGAAGGTAGACAGCGCCAGTGCCGCGCGCATGCTGATATTCCTTTTCATCGTTTTTCCTTGTCTTTGAATGGCGGAGGAAATCAAGCTCGACACGCACGCGGAAGCAGGCGGCCAATGAATCGCTGCCAACGGTGGGTCGAACCTCTGCCAGGATTCCCTTCGAACCCTGGGTACTGCCCGGTGACACCGACTTGTGCGGATCATGCGGATCAGCGAGGTCGGTGATCGTGGTGTCGTGGAGCCGGCCCGCGATCGTGATGTTCTATGAGGGGATGCCGTTGACGTTTCGCGCCCGATCGGGCCCAGCGCACTCGCGTCGGTATCGGCGCTGGTCTGGGCGACCCTGGAGCAGGGCTGCACGCCAAAGGCCCCGACCTGAAAGCCGACGGCAGGGGAGGAAGGACGGTGCGATGCCATTCAATGAGGCGATGTGATGGATGGCCCAATCGTTAGGCATCCAGATCGAGCCTGCTGTCATTACGGCGCTGTCGGGGGACGTGGCGCAGGCGCCAGCGACTCCCGGCGTATCGGTGCCTTCGCCTCCGAAGGCGCCGAGTAGCGTGCTGCCCATCGGAGCCCCGTCATAGCCAAGGAATTCTCGCTTCATGATCCTGAATATTTTGAGCGGATCCGATTCGCCGGATGGCGCTTGGAAGTCGTGGGTGGTCACTGCTGTCTCCGGCATATGTGCTGATCTTGTCGATGGGAGGCAATGGCGAGGTGATATCTAATGTCATACGATGACACGATGATAGGATGATGGGAAAATAAAGCAAGGCCCGTATCTACCCTATGAAAAGCGGTTTGTAATATCGAAATAAACCCTGTATTTAAGCATTTTATTCAGATTTCTTGGATCCGGACAGAGTTTGATTGCACGACGACAGGGGACTGAGCCAGCTGCGGTATTGGGTTTGACATGTGATGTCAGATGTCTTGAAAGGCGCTTGAGTCACATGGAACGGTACGATTTTCGGCTCGTACGTTCCGCCTGACGACATCGGCATCCGAAAACGGGAGAGGACTAGAGATTCGCGGCTCGTCTGCCGAGCGCGCCAAAGCGTTCCGGCAGGAATGCCTGAAGTGATCGCGCTGCCGGCAGGTATGCACGTCTGGCTCGCGGCCGGCGTGCCAGATATGCGCTGCGCGCTACCGATTTGTTGGATAAATAATAATCAAATGATTCCTTGCCTCGTATCAAGGCGCCGCATTGGGTTTTTAGTTCATTGTTTCGATGTTTTGGTGCTCGCCAGAATGTCGTTCCAACTCAATGAAGGAGAAAGTCGGCATGCCCATTCCCGCGTACATGTGGCTGAAAGATGATGGTGGTGCGGACATAAAAGGCTCGTCAAGCGTTCAGGGTCGGCAAGGAAGCATTGAAGTTATCAGCTTTGGGCACGGCGTGAATCTGCCGGTTGATGCCGCTAATGGAAAAATCACTGGCGCGCGCGTTCACTCGGCAGTCGCGTTTGAAAAGGAATTTGATGCTGCAACGCCCTATCTATACAAGGCTGTCGCTAAGGGGCAGACGTTGCAGTCCGCTGAAATCAAATGGTATCGCATCGACGACGCGGGAAAGGAGGAGGTGTATTTCGTGATGCTGTTGGAGGGTGTGAAGGTCTGCGGCATCAATGCCGGCATGGCTAATGCAAAACTGGCACAGGCATCCGCGCTCAATCATGTCGAGTCCGTTTCCATGATGTATGACCGCATCACGTGGCATTACCTGGATGGAAATATTAAATTTTCTGACTCGTGGAATGAACGCTGATAAATGGGGCAGCCATGGCTTATCAAGGAAAATTTTTTGTGAATAACGTGCCGTTGGCACCTCTCACGATTTTTGGTGTCGGTACGTTCAACGCGTTTTCAGGAAACAATCAATATCGTAATCGAGGCGGCTGCACTGCGGTTCTCGATAACGGTCCCATTCCAGCAGGCAGATACTGGATCATTGATCGACCGACCGGTGGTATAGGTTCCATTGCCTTCGCACGCTTCAAAGACGAATGGAACACTTTTTTTGGAAACCCGTCGAATCACCGAGAATGGTTTGCACTGTATCGGGATGATGGGAAAATTGACGACGTGACGTGGGTAAATGGCGTCAAGCGTGGGCAGTTTCGATTGCATCCGGCAGGTGGGCATGGCATCTCGCTCGGCTGCATTACCCTGCCGAGCCGCGTCGATTTCCTGAGAATCCGGAACGCATTGCTGCACACCACAAAAATTCCTGCAGGGAATTCGGGGCTTGACGCCTATGGAACAATCGAGGTCATCACGTATGGCAACACTTGCCCGTAGGCTGTTCAAGCTCGCGTTATTCATCGGCTTGTTTCTTCTTTCAGTCCGATATGTACACCCATACCCCTATGCGTGGACAGAAACCCAGGCGCATGCATGGTTGTACACGTCCCAGGCCCTGGGTATTCGCGACCCAGACGATTTATATTTCGTGATATGGGTGACGATCGAATTGGTTGTGGCAGTGCTTGCCTATCTGGCAATCGTGAAACTATGGCGCAGGTCTCGAACGCATTGCCTGAATCAAACCTCGGGTAGATAGGCATTCGATCGATGGGCGAACGTCGTACCCGGCGGCTCGCCCGGAAAACCCCGCATCCCGCTTTCACCCGCCTTTCGCGCACATTCCTCACCGAATCCGCCGCCCCCATCTGCGCAGAATTGTCCTCCTCCAGAGCAATTCCCTCCCATCCGAGCAGGGCGGGCACGTCTATCGTTGAACCCGGCCCGGCAGCTTCGGCATCGCCGGAAACACCCCGGGCCGCACTCAGTCATTCGTCATCCTGTTGTTATCGGATCGACAGCTCACACGGATAAAAAATGTTTACATCGAGACTCCGCGGCCTCGCGCTCGGCGTGTTGCTCGCCGGCGCGGGCTTCCTCAACACGGCCCACGCCGACGCCACCGCCCCAGCAGCCCCAGCAGCCACACCTCCCACCCCCGAACAGGCCGGCGATTTCGTCGCGCACGATTTCACGTTCTCCGACGGCACGATCCTGCCGGACGTGCGGATTCACTACGTGACGATCGGCACGCCGCACCGCGACGCCTCGGGCCGGATCGACAACGCCGTGCTGCTGATGCACGGCACCACGGCCACCAGCCAGGAATTCCTGACGCCGCTGATGCGCCGCGAACTGTATGCGCCGGGCCAGCCGCTCGACGCGCGCCGCTATTTCGTAGTGATTCCCGACGGCCTGGGCCGTGGCGGCTCCAGCAAGCCGAGCGACGGCATGGGCGCGGCGTTCCCGCACTACGGCTACACCGACGTGGTGGAAGCCAATCACCGGATGCTGGTGGAGGGCCTGCACGTGACGCATCTGCGCCTGGTGCTCGGCGTGTCGATGGGCGGCATGCAGACCTGGATGTGGGGCGAGCGCTACCCGGCGATGGCCGACGCGCTGATGCCGGTGGTCAGCCAGCCGATCCCGATCGCCGGGCGCAACTGGCTGTGGCGGCAGATGATGATCGGCGCGATCCGCAACGATCCGGGCTGGCAGGACGGCGCCTACAAGACGGAACCGACGCAATGGCTGCGCATGATGCCGATCTTCGCGCTGATGACGGTGAACCCGGCGCGCATGCAGGAGGAAGCGCCCGACCGGCAGGCCGCCACGGCGCTCTACGACACGCAGGTCGAGCGCGCGAGGAAGAGCGACGCGAACGACGTGCTGTACTGGTTCGAATCGTCGCGCGATTACAACCCCACGCCCGATCTCGGCAAGATCCGCGCGCGCCTGCTCGCCGTGAATTTCGACGACGACCTGCTGAACGCCACCGATCTCGGCGTCATGCAGCGCTACGTGCCGCTCGTGCCGCACGGCAGTTATGTCGAAGTGCCGGAATCGAGCCATTCCTACGGACATCTGACGCAAACGCATCCGGAAGCCTGGAAATCCTATGTGGCCAAACTGTTGGCCAATTGAAACGCGTGTTTCGATTAATCCGATTCAACAAGGTGGAATCATGAAAACCATGCAGAAATGGATCGCCGGCGCGATGTTGGCGGCAGTTTCGTCGGTTTGCCTGGCGCAAACCACGGGCGTGACGCGCACCGAGGTATTGAAAGGCGACGTATCGGTGCCGGGGCGCGAAGCGGTGATTTCGCACGTCACGATCGTGCCGGGCGGCAAGCTCGGCTGGCATACCCATCCGGGCGACGAAATCAGCTACGTGGAGGCGGGCGTGCTGACGCTGCTCGTCGACGGCAAGCCGACCGAGCAGGTGCCGGCCGGCAAGGGCTTCATCGTCGAGACCGGCCACGTGCACAGCGCGAGAAACGACGGCGCCACGCCGGTCGAACTCGTGACCGTGCATGTGGTGACCAAGGGCCAGCCGCTGGCCACGCCGGCCGCGCCGCCGGCGCAGTAAACCATCCGCCGCGGGCGGCTCCGGGTTGGGTTTTCACCCGCCCGGGCCACCCCGGCACCTGCCACCCGCGCTCCTGCCGGGCGGCAGCGTTCCGTTCCCCCGATGTGCCGCGCCGCAACAGCGCGAACGAGATTAATTCAAGCCGCCGGGAAATTTCACTTGCTGTGTTTATAATCGTCCGTTCCGCCGATCGATACGATGCCGGGTGGGCGGGGTACGGCGGGTTCAATGCACGACCGAAGTCGATATGAATTGAAGATTTTGTAAGGTTAGATCATGTCCGATTGGCCCAATACGCCGGTCCCATTCATGGACGGCATTGCCATCTGTGTGGCCACGATCGGACGCGATATGCACCGCGCGCTCGTCGTGACGGCTGCCAATCACCATTTTTTCGAAATGATGGGCGTGACGGGCGAGGACATGCCCGCCTTTCCGATTCCGCTCGATGTGCTGGCGGCGGATTTCGCGCTGCGCGATTTTCGCGAGCAGTTGCGGGTGTGCTTCGACGCCGGCGAATCGCCGCAGATGGCATGGAGCTACGATTTCCGCGCCGATACCGAGGTGTGGCGCCTGTCGCTGGAGCCGGTGCGGCATCTGCAAGGCGGCAAGGCGATCGTGCGTGAAGTGATGGTGACGGGTTTCGACGTCGCCACCAAATTGCCGCCCAATCAGGAACCCGATATCAAGGCCGCGCGTTATCGCGCGGTGGTCAATTCCGCCTACGACGCGATCGTGACGATCGATCACGATCGCAATATCACGCTGTTCAATCGCGCGGCGGAAAACATGTTCGGTTATTCGGCCGCCGAGATAATCGGCCGGCCCATCGAAACCTTATTGCCCGAAAAATATCGGGCCGATCACCCGCAGCGCGTGCAGCGATTCGCCGACAGTTATCAACCGACCGTGCGCCACAATACGCCGCCGCGCATGGACGGCAGCAATAGCGTATTCGGCCAGCATCGCAATGGTTCGATTATTCCGGTGGAAATCGCGCTGTCGCGAATCGACGTGCATGGCGCGACCGAATTTACCGCCGTGGTGCGCGACATTACCGATCGTGCGCTGCAAATGGAATTGCTGAAACAGCAGGCCACTACCGATGCGCTGACGGGCCTGCCGAACCGGCGCGGCTTCATGGAATTCGTGGAAAGCGTGCTGGGCAGCGACGATGCGTTGTCGGTGTTCATTCTCGACATCGATTTCTTCAAGGACATCAACGACAGCCATGGCCACGATGCCGGCGACGAGGTGTTGCGCGTGCTGGCGCAGGTCGGCGCATCGATGACGCACGAGCCGAACGTGTTCGCGCGCTGGGGCGGCGAGGAGTTCGTGGCGGCGCTGCCCGGCGCCGACGCCGATCGCGCGCATCGCGTGGCCGATGCACTGCGCCAGTGCTTCGAGCGCCAGGATTTCGAGCATCCGTGGCGGCTCCAGCCGATTCCGTTTACGGTCAGCATCGGCGTGGTGGCGCGCGAGGCGGGCGAGGACGACGTGGAAGCGCTGATGCGCCGCGCCGATCGGGCGCTGTATCGCGCGAAGCAATCGGGCCGCAATCGCGTCGAGATGGCGTGATGCGCGCGGCCCCGGCCGCTTGCTTGCCGCTTATTTGCCGCCCGTCACATCGAGGAACGTCCCGGTAATGAACGACGCCTCGCTCCCCGCGAGCCACAGGATCGCGCGCGCCACTTCCTCGGCCTGACCGCCGCGTCCCATCGGGATCGACTCCCTGACGCGGTCCACGCGCCCCGGCTCCCCGCCGCTGGCGTGCATCTCCGTGTAGATATGCCCCGGCCGCACGCAGTTCACGCGAATGCCGTCGCGCGCCACTTCCTTGGCAAACCCCGTGGTGAACGTTTCGAGCGCGCCTTTCGAGGCGGCGTAATCGACGTATTCGTTGGGGCTGCCCAGGCGTGCCGACGCCGACGACACGTTGATCACCGCGCCGCCCCGGCCGCCGAGGCGCTGCGACATGCGTCGGATCGCATGCTGCGCGCACAGCATCGGGCCGATCGCGTTGACGGCGAAGATCCGCTGCATCCGCTCGAAACCCAACTCCACCAGCGGCGATTGCCGCGCGATGATCGCGGCGTTGTTGACCAGCACGTCGAGGCGGCCGAACGTGCGGTCTATCGCGGCGAACAGGTCGTCCACCTGGGCCGGATCGGCGCTGTCCGCGCGCACGGCCAGCGCGCGGCGGCCGTGCGCCTGCACGTCGGCGGCCACGGCCTGCGCGGCGGCCTCGTTGGCGACGTAGCTGATCGCCACGTCGTAACCGCGTTCGGCCGCGAGCCGCGCGGTGGCGGCGCCGACGCCGCGGCTGCCGCCGGTGATCAGGATCAGCGGGGCGGGGGAAGGGATGGTCATCGAGCGAATCTCCTGGTCGTGTTGCAGTGCGGTGCGCTCAGTCTAGGTGCGCGCGCAACCGGCCACAACGGAGCGGAATTCGTCTCAGCGGTGAGAAAAAGTCACGCGCTGCGGCGTGCTGCCGATGCGGATGCGGAAAACCCCTAGGCGCGATTTAGCCATGTATTACCAGCCGGCATGCCACGCTCGTTACGCTGGCGGCACTAGAAGACCGCATCCCCACGAGAGCAGGCATGACCATGATCCGAGTTCGTCGCACGCAGTCCTCATCTTCTTTCCGCATGATCCGTGGTTCCTCGCGCCTGCTGACGCTGGCCGTGCTGGCCGGCGCCTGCCTCGGCGGCGCGGGCCTCGCACAGGCGGCCGGCGATCCCGCGCAGGGCCGCGCCAAATTCACCGCGTGCGTGGCCTGCCACGGCGCGAACGGCAACACCACCACCTCGCCCGGGTTCCCGAAGATCGGTGGCCAGAACGCGGCCTACGTGGCTGCCGCGCTGCACGCGTACAAGGCCGGCCAGCGCACCGGCGGCACCGCGCAGATGATGCAGCCGATGGCGCAGGGCCTGTCCGATCAGGACATCGACAACCTCGCCGCCTATATCGCCACGCTCGGGCCGAAGTGAGGCCCGCCGCTCACCCCTTGATCGAGACGAAGGAGATCGCCCGATGGCCAAATTGATTCACACGATGGTGCGCGTGCACGACCTCGACCGCTCGCTCGCGTTCTACGACGCGGCGTTCGGCTTGAAGCCGTCGCACCGGCTCGATTTCGACGATTTCTCGCTGGTCTACCTGCGCAACGCCGAAGCCGAGACGGAACTCGAACTGACCTGGAACAAGGGCCGCGAGCCGGCCTATACCCACGGCGATGGCTACGGCCACGTCGCGTTCGTGGTGGACGACGCGGCCGCCGACCGCGCGCGCCTGGTCGGGCTCGGCCTGCAGCCGAAGGACGTCAAGACGTTTCGCGACGGCGGCGGCGAGCTGATCGCGCGCTTCTTCTTCATCGAGGACCCGGACGGCTACAAGATCGAGGTGCTCGAACGGCACGGGCATTACCGCTAGGCGAATGCCGGCAATCACCGGCATATAAAAACCCAGGCAGCAAGCGAAGCAACCCAGGCAGCAAGCGTGATGACGGCAGCACTACAACAACAAGCGCAACAAGCGCAACAAGCGCAACAAGCGAACCCGAGCGCATCACGTTCCCGCAATCAAGGAGACGAACATGGAAGGCAAAACCATCGGCATTGTCCGCGAGAGGCAGGCCGAAGCGGACGGCCCGCGGCGCATCGCGCTGACGCGCCGCGAGTGGCTCAAGGGAACCGGCGTGCTGATCGGCACGCTGGCGCTGTCGTCGTCGCTGGCGGCGTTCGCGCCGAGCCGCGTCTGGGCGGTCGAGCTGCAAGGGCTCGATTCGCACACGGGCGCGGTGCTGCTCGCGCTGGTCAAGCAGATCTATCCGCACGCCACGCTCGACGATGCCGTCTACGCGCTGGTGGTCAAGGATCTCGACGCCAAGGCGCGCAAGGATGCGGCCACCCGCACGCAACTCGCGGCCGGCGCGCGCCAGCTCGACGCGAAGTCGGCCGGCGGCGACTGGGCTCACGAGGATGCCGCCGCGCAGGCGAAGGACACCGCCGCGATCGCCGGCACGCCGTTCTTCGAGACGGTGCGCAGCACGGCCGTGGTCTCGCTGTACAGCAACGGGCTGGCCTACCGGCACTTCGGCTATGGCGCCGCGCAAGGCGACGGCGGTTATTTGTTCCAGGGCTTCGACGACCTGAGCTGGCTGCCCGACCCGGCGCCGCAGGACAGCGGCCCGGTTCCGGCAGCCTGACCCTGGGAGACCTCACATGGCAACGCAACAGACGCAGCAATCGACACAACAGCAGGCGAGCAAGCGCTTTTCGCACAACGACGGCAGCGTGGTGGTGGTGATCGGCTCGGGCGCGGGCGGCGGCACGCTCGCCAACGAACTGGCGCAGAAGGGCATCGACGTGGTGGTGCTGGAGGCGGGCGGCCTGAACACGCAGGCCGATTTCAAGACCGAGGAATGGGAGGCGTTCAAGCTGCTGTCGTGGCTCGATCCGCGCACCACGTCCGGGTCGTGGCGGGTGGCGCGCGATTTCCCGCAGCTGCCCGCGTGGATCTGCAAGACGGTGGGCGGCACCACCACCCATTGGGCCGGCGCGAGCCTGCGCATCAAGGCGCACGAATTCGCGGCGCGCACCCATTACGGCGCGATCGAGGGCGCGTCGCTGCTCGACTGGCCGGTCACGCGCGAGGAACTCGATCCGTACTACGACCGCGCCGAGAAGAAGCTGGGCGTGACGCGCACCAACGGCCTGCCGGGCCTGCCCGGCAACAACAACTTCAAGGTGATGCACGCGGGCGCGACCAAGCTCGGCTACCGCGAATGCAATACCGGCCACATGGCGATCAACAGCACCAACCGCGACGGCCGCAGCCACTGCTATCAGCGCGGCTTCTGCTTCCAGGGCTGCCGGTTCGGCGCGAAGTGGTCCACGCTCTATACCGAGATTCCGCAGGCGCAGGCCACCGGCCATATGGAATTGCGCACCCAAGCGCACGTGGCGCGCATCGAGCACGACGCGCACGGCAAGGCCACGGCGGTGCTCTATTACGACGCCAAGGGCAAGCTGCAGCGGCAGAAGGCGCGCGTAGTGGCGGTGGCCGGCAATTCGATCGAGACGCCGCGGCTGCTGCTGGCGTCCGCCTCGAACCGCTTCCGCGACGGGCTGGCCAATTCGTCGGGGCAGGTGGGACGCAACTACATGCGCCACACCACCGGCTCGGTATATGCCGTGTTCGACCAGAAGGTGGACATGTACAAGGGCACCACCATGGCCGGCATCATCGAGGACGAGGCGCGGCTCGACACCGGGCGCGGCTTCGCGGGCGGCTATCACATGGAGACGATCGCGCTGGGCCTGCCGTTCTACGCCGCGTTCTTCAACCCGGGCGCCTGGGGCGGCGATTTCACGAAGGCGATGGACGCCTATTCGTACACCGCCGGCATGTGGATCGTCGGCGAGGACATGCCGCGCGCCTCGAACCGCATCACGCTGAACCACGACGTGAAGGACGCCTACGGCCTGCCGGTGGCGAACGTGCATTTCGACGACCACCCGAACGACGAGGCGATGCGCGAGCACGGTTTCAAGCAGGGCACGGCGGTGTACGAGGCCGCCGGTGCGAAGACGGTGTATCGTGTCCCGCCATATCCTTCCACGCACAATCTCGGCACCGCCCGGATGAGCGCGCGCGCGGAGGATGGCGTCTGCAACGGCTACGGGCAGACCCACGACATCGCGAACCTGTTCATCTCGGACGGCAGCCAGTTCACCACCGGCGCGGCCGAGAACCCGACGCTGACGATCGTCACGCTGGCGATCCGTCAGGCCGACTATATCGCCGGGCGCATGAACCGGCGCGAGCTGTGAGCCGCGCGGCTCGCTTCGAGACAAGGAGACATTCGCATGTGCAGCGTCTATATCAACGCGGACCCGATTCTCTACGAATCGCGCACGCGCGCGATCCGGATACACGGCGTGGTGACCACCGTGCGCCTGGAGAACCTGTTCTGGGAAGTGCTGCAGGAAATCGCCAACCGGGAGGACATGACCACCAGCCAGTTCGCCGCCAAGCTGCATGACGAGCTGCTGGACCTGCGCGGCGACGAGCCGATCAACTTCGCGTCGTTCCTGCGGGTGTGCTGCATGCGGTATCTGTCGGTCAGCCGCGAGCGTGGCGAGCGCCAGCCGGCGGCCGACGACGTGCCTCCCGGGCTGGCCCGGCTCAAGATGGTCGAAGCCGGGCGATAAGAACCGACCGAGCCGCCGCGCCGTGGGGGGAGCCGGCGCGGCGGCGGATCGATCAGGACTGCTGCGCCATCGGGCGCCGCGCCTGGCGCACCGCCAGCCACACGGCCGAGATCAGGAAGTACGCGGCGCCCACGCCGGCGTAACCCGCCACCTTGGCGATGGCCGGCGGCGCGGCCGCCTCGGCCTGCACGATGAACAGCACGCCGGCCAGCGCCGATTGCGCGCCACTCAGCACCATCGGCCATTGCGCGCCGAAGCCCTTCCAGCGGCGCAACGCCGTGCCGAGCTGGAGCAGGCCCGACACGATGGCCCACAGGCCGAACGCGCGCAGCACCCAATCCGGGCCGATCGTCAACGCCACGGCCACCGCCACGGTGGTGATCGTGCTGATCAGCACGTTGAGCGTCTGGGTGCGGTTGTCGGCCATGCCGCCGCTGCGCGACAGGTCGAGGTAGTTGGCCAGCGCGTCCCAGGCCGGATAGACCACCAGCAGGATCGCCGCGAGCCCGGCCGATTGACGGCCGAGCGCGAAAGCCAGCGCCACCCAGACGATCGAAAACGCCGCCCGAACGAAGTAATACTGCTTGAGCCAGCGCTCGGCGCGGGCGGCGGTGGGTTCCGTGTAACGATCGATCATGTCGACTCCTTGCTTCGAGAATGACGGGCCGGCGCGCGACATGGCCGAAAGCCATGCGGCGCCGATGACGGAAGAAGCATCGCATCGCCCGCGCGCGGGCGGCATCGGTCGAATAACCGATCCGGCCCGTTGGCCCCTCGCGTATAGTGGGCGTTCCCTCGCGCGCGCAATCCAGTTAGCGTGTCCCTTTTCCGCCGATGCCTGCCGTTTTCCCTCCGATGACCGACGATCCCGCCCGCCTCGCGCCGTTGCGCGTGTTCGATGCCCTGAAGGCGCTCGCCTTCGTCGGCGACCTCAGCATGGGCCAGCCGACCGACCACTCGCCGCGCTCGGCCTGGCTGGCCGGGCGGCTGGCGCAGGCGGCGGGGCTCGACGCGGCGGGCTGCGCGACGGCGCGCGAGACCTCGCTGCTGCGCTGGTCGGGCTGCACGGCGAACGCGGCCGGCTTCGCCGAGACGTTCGGCGACGACATCGCCGTGCGTGCCACCATGCTCGAAGCCCGCCCCGGCTGGCGCGCGCCGCTGGAGGCGGCGGGCGGCGCGGGCACGGCGCTGGTGCCGCTGGCGCAGATCCACTGCGAGGTGTCGGGCGAGGTGGCGCGCATGCTGGGCCTGTCGCGCGATACGGAAATGGCCTCGCGCCACATCTTCGAAACCTGGGACGGCAACGGCCTGCCGTCGCATCTGGCCGGCGAGGCGGTGCCGATGCCGGTCATGATCGTCTCGCTGGCGGGCGACCTCGAGATCTACCACCGCGTGTACGGCGTCGAGACGGCGCTGGCCATGCTCGCGCAGCACGCCGAGTCGCGTTACCCGCGCGCGCTCGTCGAGCTGGCGGCGGGCGAGGCGGCCGGCTGGCTCGCCACGCTGGAGCGCGCCGCGCCGGGCGAACTCGACGCCGGGCTGCTGACGCCGTCGATGGAGCAGGCGGCCTCGGCCGAGCTGATCGCCGACGTCATCGATCTGAAGCTGCCATGGATGACGGGCTTCTCGCGCACCGTGGCGGCCACCGCCGCCGCCTGCTGCGCGCGGCTGACGCCCGATGCGGCCGCGCACGAGCGCGTCTACCGGGCCGGGCTGATTCACGGGATCGGGCGCGCCTCGGTGCCGAACAGCGTGTGGAACCTGCCGGGGCCGCTGCCCGAAAGCGCCTGGGAAAAGGTGCGGCTCGCGCCGTACTGGACCTCGCGCGCCGGCCGGCAGGCAGGCGTGCTCGGCGAGGCGGCCGAACTGGCCGCGCACGCTTACGAGCGGCTCGACGGTTCCGGGTATTTCCGTGGCGCGCGCGGCGTGGCGCTGACGCTGGAGGCGCGCGTGCTGGCGGCGGCGGTGGCGTGGGTGGCATGGCGCTCGGCGCGGCCGTGGCGCGCGGCGCTGCCCGACGACGCGGCGGCGCAGCAGATGCGCGAGGCCGTGGCGGCCGGCCGGTTCGACGGTGCCGTGGTCGAGGCGCTGATGATCGATGGCGGCGCGCTCAAGCGGCCCGCCAGCCCGGTCGGGAGCGGTGCGCAGCAGGCCGTGCCGTTGTCGGCGCGCGAGCTGGACGTGCTGCGGGCGATTTCGCGCGGCGCGAGCAACAAGGAAGCGGCGCGCGCCCTGACGTTGAGCCCGAGCACGGTGCGCACGCACGTCGAGAGCGTATTCCGCAAGCTCGACTGCTCGACGCGTGCGGCGGCCACGCTCAAGGCCTCGGTGATGGGGCTGATCTGAGCGGGCCGCTGCGCGAAACGTTCAGAACGGCTTGGTCGGCAGGTACTTGCCGTCCAGCGTGATCACCGCACGCGACCCGCCTTCCGGGTCGTCCACTTTCTTGATATCGAGCTTGAAATTGATCGCGCTGATGATGCCGTCGCCGAACTGCTCGTGCACCAGCGCCTTCAGCGTCGAACCGTAGACCTGCACCATCTCGTAGAAGCGGTAGATGGTCGGATCGGTCGGCACGCCGCCGGGAATGCTGCCGCGCAGCGGGATGGTCTGAAGCTGGCGCACGTCGTCGTCGTCGAGATCGAGCTTGTTGGCCACCACGCGCGCGGCGTCGGCCGGCAGCGGATGCTGGCCGAGCAGGGCGGCGGTCACGAAGGCGAGGCTCAGGCCGGTGCCTTCGCAGATCTGCTCGAAGCTCAGGTTCTTGCGGCTCTTCGCGTCGATGATCCGGTCGGTCAGCGCTTGGCGCGGGGCCTGGGTGATGTGCGATTGCGTCATGTCGATGCTCCTTGGTGTCGAGGTCGGGAGAAAAACGGGCGGAAAACGAAGGGGTCAGGCCGCGGGGCGGGCGTCGATGGCGCGCAGCGCGCGGGTGTCGGGGAACGCGGCCAGCGACACGAAGCGGCGCGTCGCGCCGTCGTACGCGTCGATCGAGCCGGTTTCGATGTCGTACACCCAGCCGTGCAGCGCGAGCCGCCCCTGGTCGAGCGCCAGCCGCACCGACGGATGCGTGCCGAGATTGGCCAACTGAGCGATCACGTTCTCGCGCACCATCGCATCGACGCGCTCGTGCGGGCTCGCGTGGTCGCGCACCTCGTTGACGACACGCGCCGAATCGGCGTAACCGAGCCAGTTGCGCACGGCCGGCATGTGATCGAGGCAGGTGCAGTTGGCGATGGCCGTCATCGCGCCGCAATCGGAATGACCGCAGATCACCACGTCGGTTACGCCGAGCGCCGCTACCGCGTATTCGACCGAGGCCGTCACGCCGCCCGGCTCGGGGCCGTAGGGCGGCACGATATTGCCGGCATTGCGGATCACGAACAGGTCGCCCGGCTCGCGCTGCGTGACCAGTTCGGGCACCAGGCGGCTGTCGGAGCACGAGATGAACAGCGTGCGCGGATGCTGGCTGGTGGCGAGCCGCCGGAACAGGTCGGAGCGCTGCGGAAACACGTCGCGCTGGAATTTCAGGAAGCCGTCGATGATCTCTTGCATGTCTCGCTCCGTCGGGAGGTCGTGAACCGGTGAAGCCATCATGCGACGGGTCAGTTATAGCGTCCAAGACCGGTTTATTATCGAAGCCATTGGTATTGCCAATAGTTGCCGGCGCGGGCCGGCACGCTTCGAGGGCGCCTCATGCTGCTTCGTCATATCCGGTATTTCCTGGCGGTTGCGGAACATCGCAACTTCACGCGCGCCGCGCAGGCGCTGCATGTGTCCCAGCCGACGCTGTCGCAGCAGATCCGGCAACTGGAGGACTCGCTCGGCGTGCCCTTGCTCGACCGTTCCGGGCGCACCGTCCGTCTGACCGATGCCGGCGCGGCCTACGTGCATTTCGCGCAGCGCGCGTTGCAGGATCTGGAGGCGGGGCGGCGCGCGATTCACGACGTGGGCGAGTTGAGCCGCGGCCGCTTGCGGCTCGGCATGACGCCCACCTTCACCACTTATCTGATCGGGCCGCTGCTGGCGCGCTATCACGCGCGGTATCCGAACCTCACGCTCGACGTGATGGAGATGCCGCAGGAGCGCATGGAGGCCTTGCTGAACGAGGACGCGCTCGATGTCGGCATTGCGTTCGCCGAAACCGATTCGCCCGACATCGAGGCCGTTGCGCTGTTCGTCGAGGCGCTGGCCGTGGTGGTGGGCAAGGCGCATCCGCATGCGAAGCGGCGCAAGCCGCTGACGCTCGACGCGTTCGCGCGCGAATCCCTGGTACTGCTGAACGGCGAATTCGCCACGCGCCATTACGTCGACCGCTATTGCCGCCAGCACGGCGTGGCGCCGCGCATCGCGATGGAGGTCAATTCGATCAGCGCGGCGATCGACATCGTGCAGCGCACCGGGTTGGCCACGCTGCTGCCGGCCGAGGTGGCGCGCGAGCATCGCCAGCTGTGCCGGGTGGAGCTGACGCCGGCGCTGCCGCAACGCACGGCGGCCGTGCTGCTGCGCAAGGATGCCTATCGGAGCGCGGCGGCGCGCGCATTCGTTGCGTTGGCGCTGGAGACGCGAGCCGAGCGCGCTGCGCCCGAATAGGCGTCATCATTTTTGAAACACCGGCCGACTTTGTTCGGCCATTTTGCTTTCTATTTCTTCGCGAATACTTCACAATCCCGCCGCGCGCGTTTCATTGCAATCGGATTATTTGATAAATGGAAATGATTCGTGCGTTTATATAGTGAAATCATGGAATAACAAAATGAGAGTATTGACATTCCGAGGGCGGGCATGGGTATTGGGCTGCACCGCATTGCCGTATCGCCACGACGTCATCGCCCGGCCGGCGCGCTGACGCATTTCCCCTCGCACGGCCTCCTTCGCGCCTCCTTGAAAGCGATTCGTCAGGCGCCGATGCAACGCCTGTCTTGCAACACGACGAAACTTTGCCACGGCGATCGGCATTGACCTCTCGCGGCCCGTGTCACGGAATTTTCACGATCGACGGTCTTAATCGCTGGCGTGTTCTTAATGGCTTGGTCATGCTTGGCAACAACGCCTCGCAAAGCAGCGCCGTGTCGCGTCGAGGTCGGTTCGGGGGTAAACCGGCATCCGGCGTGGACGATGCGCACGATACGATTGGGTAGAAATCTGTTTGACGATTCGAAGAAATGACATGCCTCGCAACGCAATAAAATATCGATTCGTGGCCCGACAGCCCATCCTCGACGTCTCGGATCAAATCGTCGCCTACGAGCTGCTTTACCGTGGCGGGGAGGAGAACCGGGCACCGCCGAACGTCGATTCGGCCGAAACGGTGTCGGTGATCGAATCGGCGGTGGCCAACTTCGGCATCGAGAACCTGGCCGACGGCAAGGACTGCTTCATCAACTGCACCGACGCGCTGCTCAACTCCGAGGCGATCCGCGTGCTCGATCCGGCGCACTACGTGCTCGAGGTGCTGGAGGACAGCACGCTGGACGACGAGGTGATCGAGAACTGTCGGGTGTTGCGCGCGATGGGCTTTCGCATCGCGCTCGACGACGTCAGCAAGATCGACGAGCGTGTCGAGCGGGCGCTGCCGATCGCCGATATCGTCAAGATCGACTGGTCGATCACCACCGAATCGCGGCGCGCCGAACTGGCCGCCTTTTTCAAGCGCAAGAACAAGACCATCCTGGCCGAGAAGGTCGAGGATTACGCCGCGTTTCGCGAGGCGAGCGCGATCGGCGCGACGCTGTTCCAGGGCTATTACTTTTCGCGGCCCGAAATGCGCCGCGTGCGCTCGGTGCCGCCCGACTTCGGCTCGGTGCTGTCGACCATGGGCCTGATCGCCGACGACGCGCCGATCGAGCAGTTGGTGGGCTCGATCGCCAACGCGCCCTCGCTGCTGGTGCATCTGCTGCGCCTGGCCTCGGCCGCGGCCAACAACGTGCGCGTCAGGCCGCAGGAAATCGGCTCGATTTCCACTGCCGTGCGAGTGGCCGGATCGGCGCGCCTGATGAAGTGGTGCACGTTCCTGATTTATCACGGCGACCTGACCGAGCGCGATCATCCGTTCACGTTCCTGGCCGAGCAGCGCGCCGAGATCATGGCGGAATACATCGAGCGGGGTAATCCGGGCGACGAGCATCTGGTGCGCATGGCGCATATGGCCGGCGCGCTGTCCCTGCTCGACGTGCTGTATTCCACGGATCGCGAGGAATTCTGGAAAAGCCTGCCGGTGGCGCCGGCCATCAAATCGGCGATTTCCCATTTCGACGGGCCGATTGGCGAGGCATTGGCTTTTGCGATGACGTTCGAGAATGCGGACGTGAATTAAGCGGCAATAAGGCCGGAGTGGTGTCGAGCCGTTGTACTGGATTGTGGGTACAGGCGTGGCGCGACATTTGTAATACAATTCGCGCTCCGCTTGCCGCACCACCGCCGTAGCCTTGCCAGCTCGGCGTGCCAAGGGGCAGTGACGGATTCGCTCGGATCATTCCATCCGATTTCACGAATTTCGTTGCCTGCGCCAATGCAGGCAATGCCAGCCTTTTTCATTCGAAATGAACGTCACCACGTCAGACGATTGCACGGGTATTTTGGCGGACCATCCGTTAGCACGCGCATTCATCGTATTCGGTTATCGGGACGGTACGTTTTCAACGATTCCGAATAATTTCTTCAAGAACTGGATCGACGAGGAAGCGACCGAGGGCTCGTTTCATATCGAGAAGGGCTCGGGCTTCGGCGTCGGCTCGCTTGCCAAATACGACGGCAATGCGCAAACCCTGCGCATCGGCAAATACGTGGCCGGCGGCCAGCGCGTGCGCTTTCTGCTGAACGGGCAGCACGACACGCGCAGCATTTCGATGACGATGTTCAGCGTTTTCGGCACCGGCATGCTGAACCCGCCGCCGCCGCAATATGCGGACACCGAAGTGCACAACGACGTGTGGATCGGCGACGAGGCGATGATCCTCGGCGGCAGCGTGATCCAGAGCGGTTGCGTGATCGGCGCGCGCACGCTGGTGCCGCCCAATTTCCGCTCCGAGCCGTATGCGATCTATGCCGGCTCGCCGGCGCGGCTGATCAAGTTCCGCTTCGCCGAGCCGGTGCGCGAGGCGCTGTTCGAGCTGGCCTGGTGGGACATGCCGCTGCAATGGATCAAGCAGCACAACGAAGCGTTCCTGGTGGACCTGACGGCCGACGAAGGCCACGCGCTCGAGGTGCTGGCCGAATTGAAGCGCATCAAGTTCGCCGAGCAGCGCGCCAACCGACGCCCCTGATTCGCTGCGTTTTTCCGCTGTTTCCGCTCATTCCCCCCGCATTTTTGATTTCCTCTGTATCGCGTCCACGCCGCGATACAGAGCGATACAAACGACGTTCCCGGCTCCGCTATAAATCCGTCCAGACGCTCGACGCATCGCCCACGGCCGAGGCCCACGGGCATGTCGAGCCGATCAGGTTGGGGCCGCGCCCGCATCGGCGCGGCTTTCCAGGGATAAGCCAGCACATCAGGAGCAGGGAACATGTCGGATTCTGTCAATCTTCGCCGCCGCCGCATTCTCGGTACGACGCTTGCGGGCGTCGGCCTCGTCGATTTCGGCCTCGGCAGCCTCGCCCGGGCGCAAACGCCGGCCGCAACATCGGGCGCGGCGACGTCCGGCGGCGGCGCGAGCTTCACCGAGATCCGGCAGATCCGCGTCGGCGTGCTCGACGTCGGCTATGTCGATGTCGGCCCGCGCACCGGCCCGGTGGCGATCCTGCTGCACGGCTGGCCGTACGACATCCAGTCCTATGCCGAGGTCGCGCCGCGTCTCGTGGCGGCCGGCTACCGCGTGATCGTGCCGTACCTGCGCGGCTACGGCTCGACGCGCATCGTCTCCGCCGACACGCCGCGCAACGGCCAGCAGGCCGCGATCGCCGCCGACGTGGTCGCGTTGATGGACGCGCTGAAGATCGACAAGGCCGTGTTCGGCGGCTACGACTGGGGCGCGCGCACGGCGGACATCATCGCGGCGTTGTGGCCCGAACGCGTGGTGGCGCTGGTGTCGGTCAGCGGCTACCTGATCGGCAGCCAGGCCGCGAACCGCGCGCCGCTGCCGCCGCAGGCCGAATTCCAGTGGTGGTATCAGTTCTACTTCACGACCGAACGCGGCGAACTCGGCTACGCGGCGAACCGCGACGCGTTCAACCGCCTGATCTGGCAACTGGCCTCGCCGAAGTGGCGGTTCGACGACGCCACCTACGAACGCACGGCCGCATCGTTTCGCAATCCCGACCATGTCGCCGTGGTGATCCACAACTATCGCTGGCGGCTCGGCCTCGCGCAGGGCGAGGCCCAATACGACGCGCTCGAACAGCGGCTCGCCGCGCTGCCGCCGATCGCCGTGCCGACCATCACGCTCGAAGGCGACGCGAACGGCGCGCCGCACCCGGCGCCGGCCGCCTATGCGAAGAAGTTCACGGGCAAGTACCGCCACCGCACGCTCGACGGCGGCATCGGCCACAACTTGCCGCAGGAAGCGCCGCAGGCGTTCGCCGACGCGATGCTGCAAGTGGTGGCGTTGTGACGGGCGCGCAGCGTTGGCTGGCGGTGGTGCTGCTCGGCGGTGCGTCCTTGGCCTCGGCCGCCGATGCGCCGCCGCCGCCGAACGCCTCGCCGATCTACGGCGTGACGATTCCGCCCGGCTACCGCAAGTGGGAGATGATCGCGCCGGCCGAGGAGCCCGCGCCGCTCGACGAGCTGCGCGTGGTGCTCGGCAATCCGCAGGCCGTGGCCGCGCTGGAGCGATCGACGCTGCCGTTCCCGGACGGCACGATCCTCGTGAAGCTCGCGTACAAGCGCAAGCAGTCCGAAGAATCGCCCACGGCGACGGTGGCCGGCCGGGCGACCACGGTGCAGGTGATGGTCAAGGATTCGAAGCGCTATGCGGCCACCGGCGGCTGGGGCTTCGGCCGCTTCGTCAACGGCGTGCCGGTGGACGCGGCGCAGCACCAGACCTGCTTCGCGTGCCATCAGGCTTTAGTGAGGAATCACGACTACGTGTTCACGCGCCTGGCACCGTGAGGGCGGGGCGGCCGGCCACAAGGCCGGCATCTGTAACAGCCTTGTCGCTTCGGTAACGAACGGCATCGGGCGTGGACCGGCGCACGCGGCCACGGCACAATGCCGGCTGGTTCACACGCTACCTATGGAGTCCCCATGAAAAAACTGATGATTGCCCTGTCCTGTTTCGGTCTGTTCGCTGCCGCCGGCACGGCCAATGCGGCCGGGTGCCTGAAGGGCGCGGCGGTGGGCGGCGTGGCCGGCCACGTTGCGGGCCACCACGCGGTGCTCGGTGCGGCCGCCGGCTGCGCGATCGGCCATCATCACGCGGCGAAGAAGGCCAAGGAAGCCAGCGCGGCGGCTGCGCCCGCGCCTTCGCACTGAGCGACGGCAGCCGCAACAGCGGCGTAGCGCTCACACGGCGCGGCGTGCCCGATCGAGGGTGCGCCGCGCCGTGTTGCTTTTTGCGGCGCCCGTCAGGCGCCGCGTGACGCTCAACTGCTCAACACCTGCGTCTGGATCGTGTGCGAGTTGTTCGCCACGCTCAGTTGCACGCGCTTGGCGACCGGGTTCGCCGGCGCGGTGCCGTCGCTGTTGAGCGGTTTCACCTTGGTGTAGACCACCGAGAACGCATCGGCCGTGACGGTGGCGGAGGCGTAGCCTTGCGCGTCGTGATCGGCGTAGGCCAGGTCGGGATTGAACTGTTGCAGCGCGGCGTCGAAGGTCGCGCCGTTCGTCACGCCGAGCAACGGCAGCAGGGCGGCGTACTGCGTGCCTTGCGTCTGCTGCTGGATGTAGCTGTAGAACGACGAACTGCTGATCCCGGCCGACACGAAATCCACCAGCACCGGGGTGCCCGTGGCCGGGTTCGGCACGTCGCGCACCACGCCGGCCTGGAACGCGTGCAGGTCGCCGGTGATCGCCACTACGTTCTGCACGTTGGCCTGCTTCAGGTAGCCGAGCACGTCGGCCTTGTGGCTCGGATAGCCGTCCCACGAATCGCAATTCATGATGTAGTTGAACGCCGCCGAGGTCGGCACGCCCGGTACCGTGGTCAGGTCGATCCACAGGCGGTTCAGCATCACTTCGTTGCCCCACACCTTCCACGCGGCGGTCGAGCCGGACATCTTCTGCTTGAACCATTGCGTCTGCGTCGGGCCGAGGATCGACGGTGCGCGGCCGAGCGCGGCGGTATCGAGCGCTTCGGCGGCGCTCAACGCGTTCTGCGTCACGAAATAGCGCACGCCCACCGAGCTGGTGGTGCTGGCATCGGGCAGGCCGAGCTGGCTCGCGGCCGGCCCGCCGATCTGCTCGCTCATCACGTGCTGGTCGCGGAACAGGCGCTCGTCGGTCATCACCAGATCCATCAGGTTGCCGTAGCTGAAGCTGCGGTAAATGCTGATGTTCGTGTAGGCCGGGTTGCTCTGGTCGAACTGCACGTCGCTCCAGTCGATCGGCATGTATTCGGCCCAGGCCTGGCTCGCGCTGCGGCGGCGCGAGGTCTGCTGCGCGTTCGCGTTGGTGTAGGTCTGATGATCCTGCCAGCAGTCGTCGGAGAATTCGTGGTCGTCCCAGATCGGGATCATCGCGAAGCGCTGGTGCACCGCCTGCAGGCGCGCATCGGCGCGGTAGGTGCGGTACAGCGTGCGGTAGTCGTCGAGGCTGTTCGCGTAGATGCCCGCGCCGCCCGGCAGCGCGATGCCGTCCGGCAGCGTGATCTGCGTGTGGGCCGGTTCGGCCGCGCCGGTCTGGAACGACGCGCCGACCGTCTCGTAGATGTAGTCGCCCAGATGCACCACGAAATCCAGATCGCTTTCGGCCGCGATCAGCGACAGCGCCTGCCAGTGGTTGACCGTCCAGTCCTGGCACGTGAACCAGGCGAAGCGCACCTTCGACACGCTCGAACCGGCCGCCGGCGCGGTCTTGGCCGTGCCGGCCGCGCTGATGTCGCCGCCCGCCACGAAGCGGTAGTAATAGGTGGACGCGGCGGCCAGGCCGGTCACCTTGGCGCGCACCGTGTAGTCGAAATCGGGCAGCGCCTGCAACGCGACCTGCGCGGCCAGCGTCGAGAAATCGGCCTGGGTGGACACCTGGAGTTGCAGGCCGACCGGCGCGCTCGCGCCGGACTTGGCGACGGCGCGCGTCCAGAACACGATGCTGTCGCCGCGCGGGTCGCCGCTCGCGACACCTTGCGGGAAGCTGTAGACGCCGGCAGCGGGCGCGGTGCTCGCGCCGGTGTTGGGCGTGGCGGGCGCATCGTCGTCGGACGAGCACGCGGCGAGCGTGCCGCTGGCCGCGGCGATGGTGAAGAACGCGGAGGAACGGAGAAAGTGGCGGCGGTTCATTCGTTGGCTTCCTTTTGTTATCGGGAATGGCACCGCGACGATAAAGAGCGAGTTTGACGTGCAGGTGAATACCGGCGAAATGCATCGCAAATAGAAGAAACTGTCGAATCGATTGAAGCGCGCGCGTGAACGATTATGTCGGATGCGATCGGTCAATCTCGATGCCGCGTCATTCATATCAAAATAAATCGAATTCGATTCGGGTTTCGCAAGAGTGTGGAATATGGTGGAGTATTCCTGCCGTGTGCGGCATGACCTCATTCGTGGATTATCTTTCGCTTGCCGCATATCGATGCTGGTTGCTTTAAAACAATCGTCGATATGAAGAGGGCAGTGAATATTCCACGAAAAGGATCAGCGCCATGAGCAATAACGGAAATGCAACGGCACCGTCTGCGGGTTATCTGACGGATTACAAGCTGAACGGCCAGCAACGCAAGGGCGTGAAATTCAGCGCCGGTTCGCTCGCGTATTTCGAGCACTACGATATCGTCGTGGAAGGGGTGGCGTATCAGGATCCCGAGAAAATCGACGCGGCAAACATCATCTTGGTGCCGGCCAACGAGGATATCGCCTGGAACAGCCGGATCGGCGTGTATGGCGCGAACGGAACCGGAGAGAGCCAGGCGCTTTTCCTGGACGGCACGGTGTTTCGTCCTGGCGCGGGGCATATCGACAATCGCGGCGAGCTGACGCGCATCGTGTTCGATTCGGGCAATGTCGGGCGCTATACCCATTATTCGGCCGACGTCGACGGCACCGAATATGGCGGCCTGACGATCGTTCCTGAAAAGAACGCGGTCGAATTGCCGGTGAAGGTCAAGGAGAACGCCAAGATCGAGATATTCGGGCGCAGCGAATCCGACAAGAAGGTTTCGGTGTTCGATGGCCGCTCCGAAGCCGAGCCGCTGCACGGCGCGGTGGTGTTTCACGGCGACACGTCCACTTGCGTGATGTTCATGAAGGGCGATCTGGAGAAGTTCGCGCCCGGCTACAAGCTGCGCTATGAAAACGACAAATCGACGGTCGAGGCGCGGCGCCTGTCGCCGACGCATATCCGCTTCGAAACGGTCGGCCGCAACATCGTCACCGAAGTGCAGCTTTACGCGCTGACGGCCGACGGCGCGGAAGACCGGCTGCTGTTCAAGGGCCGCTACAACAAGGACGAAGCGGCA
>NZ_BAAILN010000155.1:163501-176608 GCF_054589155.1 Burkholderia sp. 3C | reverse complement strand
GGCCCGGCACCGGTCGATCCGGGCCGGGCCACGCCGGTGTTCACCCCCCGCGCTTGCGCTCGGCCGGCAGCCCCAGCATCTGCGGCAGCCGCTCCCCGAGAAAATCGATGAACGTGCGCAGCCGCGCCGACAACTGGTTGCGTTCGAGATAGACCGCGTAAATGTCGGCGTTCGGCAGCGTCCAGTCGGTCAGCAGCGGCACCAGCGAGCCGTCGCGCAGCCGCGCCTCGGTTTCCCATTGCGAGCGGATCGCGATGCCGTGGCCGTCGAGCGCCCACTTGAGGACGGCCGCGCCGTCGTTGCTGCTGAGTGGCCCGCGCACCTTGATGCTTTCTTCCTGGCTGCCGCGCGTGAAGTGCCAATTGCCGTAGGTCGAATCGTTTTCGCGCAGGATCAGGCAGGCGTGCTGCGCAAGCTCGCGCGGCGTGCGTGGCAGGCCGCGCCGCGCCAGATAGGCGGGCGCGGCGCAGACGAGGCGCCGGTTGCGCACCAGCCGCCGCGCGTTGATGCGCGCCTCGGGCACGTCGCCGAAGCGGATGCCGACGTCGAACGCATGTTCCTGCAGGCTCATCGGCCGGTCGGTCAGTTGCAACTGGATTTCCATCGACGGATGCCGCAACGCGAACTCCGACACGGCCGGCGCGACCCAGGTGCGCCCGAAGCCGAACGAGGCGTTCACGCGCAGCAGCCCGGCCGGCTCGGCGCGGCTGCGGCTGACCTGCTGTTCGAGTTCGGCCAGTTCGGCGAGGATGCGCGTGCCGCTGTTCACATACAGCTCGCCCTCGGTCGTCACGCTGATCTGCCGCGTGGTGCGGTTCAGCAGCCGCACGCCGAGCCGCGCCTCGATCTGCTTGAGACGCTTGCTGACCGACGGCGGCGTGACGCCCAGCTCGCGCGCGGCTGCCGTCAGGCTGCCCTGGCGCACCACCAGCTCGAACAGCGCGAGATCCGAGATCGCGTCCATTGTTTCCCTCAAGTTAATACCGGTTTGCTTTTGCCGATACCTTGGCGTTCAGGGCATCAATTAGACTACAAAAAACGCAGGAGGAACCATGTTCGACGACTTCACCCCGGTCCAGGTCGAGACCGACGGCATTCAGATCCAGGCGCTGCGCGGCGGCCACGGCCCGGCGCTGTTGCTGCTGCACGGCCACCCGCAAACCCGCGCGATCTGGCATCGCGTCGCGCCGGTGCTGGCGCGGGAGTTCACCGTGATTGCGGCCGACCTGCGCGGCTACGGCGACAGCGGCAAGCCGGCCGGGCTGCCCGATCACGCCAACTACGCGAAGCGCCGCATGGCGCAGGATCAGGTGGACCTGATGCGCGCGCTCGGCTTCGAGCGTTTCGACGTGCTGGCCCACGATCGCGGCGCGCGGGTGGCCGTGCGCATGGCGCTCGATCATCCGGACGCGGTGCGCCGGCTCGTCACGCTCGACATCGCGCCCACGCTGGCGATGTACGAGCAGACCTCGTTCGCGTTCGCGCGCGCCTATTGGCACTGGTTCTTCCTGGTGCGGCCCGCGCCGTTCCCCGAAACGCTGATCCGCGCCGATCCCGACCTGTACCTGAAGCAGACCATCGGCGCGCGCAGCGCGGGGCTCAAGCCGTTCGCGCCGGAGGCTTATGCGGAATACCTGCGTTGCCTGTCCGATCCGGCCACCGCGCACGGCATCTGTGAGGACTACCGTGCATCGATCACGATCGATCTCGATCACGACCGCGCCGATCTGGCCGCGGGCCGCAAGCTGGCCTGCCCGATGCTGGCCCTGTGGGGCGCCGACGGCGTGATCGGCCAGTGCTTCGATCCGCTCGCCGAATGGCGGCGCTGGTCCGACGCGGTGACCGGCCATGCGCTGCCGTGCGGCCACTACATCCCCGAGGAAGCGCCGGACGCGCTGCTCGACGCGGCGCTGCCGTTCCTGCGCGGCGCGGGCTGAGGCTGGCCCGTACGTTCCGTACCCCTGAATATTCACCCACGATACGAGAGGAACCGGGATGGCTATCCGGACGCTGTACCAGAAGCTCGTCGATTCGCACACCGTCGCGCCGCTCGATGCGGACAACGTGCTGCTCTACGCCGACCTGCATCTGATGAACGAATACACCAGCCCGCAGGCGTTCGCCGGGCTGGACGAGAAGGGCCGCGCGGTGCGCCGGCCCGGCCAGCAGGTGGCGGTGGTCAGTCACATCATCCCGACCCATGCCGAACGGCCGCGCCGGATCATCGACGTGGCCTCGGCCACGCAGGCCAGCAACCTCGCGCGCAACTGCGAGCGGGCCGGCATCCGCCTGTTCGGCACCGACGATCCCGACCAGGGCATCGAGCACGTGGTCGCGCCCGAGCACGGCTTCGTGCGGCCCGGCATGGTGATCCTGTGCGGCGACAGCCACACCACCACCTACGGCGCGCTCGGTGCGCTCGGCTTCGGCATCGGCACCTCGGAAGTCGAGCACGTGCTGGCCACGCAAACGCTGGTCTACCGCCTGGCGCAGACCATGCGGATCACGATCGACGGCGCGCTGCCGTACGGCACCACGGCCAAGGATCTCGTGATCTGGCTGATCGCGAAGATCGGCGCGCAGGGCGCGCGCGGCTATGCCGTCGAATTCGCCGGCAGCACGCTCGAAGGCCTCACGGCCGAGGCGCGCATGACGCTCTGCAACATGACGGTGGAGGCCGGCGCGCGCGCCGCGCTGATCGCGCCCGACGCGACCACGCTCGACTACGTGCGCCGGCATGTGGCGTTCGACGACGCGCAATGGGCCGCCGCCTGCGCCGATTGGGCCGGGCTGGCGAGCGACGCAGGCGCGCGCTTCGATGCCGAGCATCGCTTCGACGCCAGCCAGGTCGCGCCGTTCGTGACCTGGGGCACCAGCCCCGACCAGGCGATCGCGATCGACGCCGCCGTGCCGGCCGCCGAGGATCAGGCCACGCCGGCCGAGGCCGAATCCACGCGCCGCGCGCTCGACTACATCGGCCTGCAGGCCGGCGCGCCGATCGCCGGCACGCCGGTGAACCGCGTGTTCATCGGCTCGTGCACCAACGGTCGCATCGAGGATTTGCGCACGGTGGCCGCGATCGTGCGCGGCCGTCAGGTGGCCGAGGGCGTGCGCGCGATGGTGGTGCCCGGCTCGGGCCGGGTGCGCCGCCAGGCCGAGGCCGAGGGCATCGCGCGCGTGCTGACCGAGGCCGGCTTCGAATGGCGCGAGCCGGGCTGCTCGATGTGCCTCGCGATGAACGACGATTTCCTCGAGGCCGGCGAGCGCTGCGCCTCCACCACCAACCGCAATTTCGAGGGGCGGCAGGGGCGCGGCGGACGCACCCACCTGATGAGCCCCGCGATGGCCGCCGCCGCCGCGCTGACCGGCCGCCTGACCGACATCCGCACGCTGGAGCACTGACATGAGCCTGCTGACCCATCTCGAAGGCCGTGCGCTGCCGCTGCCGATCGACAACCTCGACACCGACCAGATCATGCCGAAGCAGTTCCTGCGCGGCATCGACAAGGCGGGCCTTGCGCAGGGGCTGCTGTACGACCTGCGCGTCGATGCGCAGGGCCGCCCGCGCGATGGCGCGGTGCTGAACGACCCGCGCCACGCCGGCGCGTCGATCCTGATCGGCGGTGCGAACTTCGGTTGCGGATCGAGCCGCGAACACGCGGTCTGGGGCCTGATGCAATACGGCATCACGGCCGTGATCGCGCCGAGCTTCGCCGAGATCTTCTATTCGAACGCGATGAACAACCGGCTGCTGCTGGTGGCGCTGCCGCGCGAGGTGGTCGATGCGTTGACGGCCGAGGCGCAGGCGCATCCGCAAGGCATCCTGAAGATCGATCTGGAAGCGCAGGCGGTCGCCACGCCCGGCGGCGCCGTGTATTCGTTTCCGATCGGCGCGCGCCACAAGCGCATGGTGATCGACGGCGTCGACACCATCGACCTGACGCTTCTGATGGCCGACGCGATCGACGCGTTCGAGCAACGGCATCGCGCCGCGCATCCGTGGGCGCTGATCGACGTGCCGGGCACGGCAGCGTCGGCGGCTTCGGCCGCGCCGGTTAGTTCGGTTACCTGAACACGGGCGGCCTGGCCGCCCGCACCGCGGCCGCACCCGGCCGACTTTTTTCCGCACCCCGCATCGCTCCGACCGCCCGACAACAGGGCGGCGGGGACGACGCACGCCCCTTTCTTTCCGGAGGAGACATGGCGACCCGCATCCAATCCGTTCCGCTCTGGCGGCATCTCTACTTTCAAGTGCTGGTGGCGATCGCGCTCGGCGTCGCGTTCGGCCATTTCGCGCCGTCCACGGCGGTGGCGCTGAAGCCGCTCGGCGATCTGTTCGTGCGCCTGATCCGCATGGTGATCGCGCCGGTGGTGTTCTGCGCGGTGGTGGCCGGTATCGCCAGCATGCGCGACCTGAAGGCCGTGGGCCGCGCCGGCGGCAAGGCGCTGCTGTATTTCGAGGCGATCTCCACGGTGGCGCTCGGCTTCGGGCTGCTGATGGGGCACCTGCTGCAACCGGGCGCGGGCTTCAACGTGTCGATCGCCTCGCTCGATGCGTCGGCCGTGTCCGACTACGTGTCGCGCGCCGCGCACGGCGAGGGGCTGACCGGCTTCCTGATGCACGTGGTGCCCGAAACCTTCGTGGGTGCGTTCACGCACGAGGACATCCTGCCGGTACTGCTGCTCGCGCTGCTGTGCGGCTCGGCGCTGTCGGTGCTCGGCGAGCGGGTGCAGCCGGTGGTCGATTTCGTCGACGGCGTGGCGGCCATGATGTTCCGCATCGTCGGCTTCATCGCGCGCGTCGCGCCGATCGGGGCGTTCGGCGCGATCGCGTTTACCGTCGGCAAGTTCGGGGTGGGCTCGCTGCTGCCGATGATGAAGCTGGTCGGCTGCTTCTACCTGACCGCGCTGCTGTTCGTGTTCGTCGTGCTCGGCACGGTGGCGCGGCTGGCGGGCTTCAGCATCGTGCGCTTCCTGGTGTTCATCCGCGAGGAGCTGCTGATCGTGCTCGGCACCTCCACCTCCGAAAGCGCGCTGCCGCAACTGATGCTCAAGCTCGAACAGCTCGGCTGCCAGCGCGGCGTGGTGGGGCTGGTGGTGCCCACCGGCTATTCGTTCAACCTGGACGGCACCAGCATCTACATGACGCTCACCGTGCTGTTCCTCGCGCAGGCCACCAACACGCCGCTCACGCTGACCCAGCAACTGACGCTGCTGGCGGTCACGATGCTGACCTCGAAGGGCTCCGCGGCGGTGGTGGGCGCGGGTTTCGTGACGCTGGCGGCGAGTTTGTCGGTGGTGCCCACCGTGCCGGTGGCCGCGATGGTGCTGGTGCTCGGCATCGATCGCTTCATGGCCGAATGCCGTTCGCTGACCAACCTGGTCGGCAACGGCGTGGCGACGATCGTGGTGTGCGCCTGGGAGGGCGCGCTCGATCGCGAGCGGATGCGGGCGGTGTTGAGCGGCGAGTGGCGGCCGGTTGTTCAGGACAACGAAGGCGAGGCGGGCGAGGCGGGGGCGGCGGTCGATCGCGGCGAGATGGCGGGGCAGCAGCGCTGAGGGGGCGGGCGAGGCTTCGTCACAGCGAGATACAACACGTTGATCAAGCACCTGGGCGAGGTCAACCCATGCCGGTCGGGAGCGTGTCACGCGTTGCCAACCCCGCATAATAGGCGTGGACTGCAATAACTCAGGGGGGCGCCATGCAATTCGAGACAGCAGAGAGAACCATGTGGGAGCTCGTGCAAACCTATACGGGTCGGGTCGGTTACCAGCGTGGCGCGAAATCGGAAGGCCTGTCGGCCGACCCGCCCGTCATCGACTGCTCGGGATGGACCCGATTGCTCCTTACAAAGGCAATGCAGGCAGAGAACGAAGCCGCGGGCCGCGTGGTGTTTGGTTCCGATGACCTCGAAGCCCTGCAAGTGTGGTCGGATCGAATCATTCAGGAAATCGAGACCCGGACGGGCTTTGTTCTTGAGGGAGACAAAATTACGGCGCACAGTCTTCCGCGCTGCGCCACCATCGGGCTGAAAATGGGCGCGCCTTCGTGGGCGAACAACCATCCTCGTCTTCGCGGCATCACCCACATTGTTCAGGTGGTGCGCCGCCCTGAGGATGGTGCGCCGTTTGTCTCCGAGTCGTTCTGCGGTGCCGTCTCGCAGGGCATCAGCCTGACGCCGCTGGAAGCGTGGCTCGTGCAGTCACGGCCTCATCTGCGCGCAGGTGAAATGTGGGCTGTCGATCCGTTCGGCCTGGCCGCAACGAATTGAATATCGCCCCCCGTCACCGCCCCCGCGCCAACACCTGCTCCCCCGCATCACGCGGCAGCATCACACTGTCGACGATCGCCACCGCGGCCATCGCGGCGATCAGCACGAACGCCAGATGGAAATCGGCCACGCCCGGCGTGCCCTGCGGCGTGCCGTGCAGCACGCCCGCCACCGACAGCGCCAGCGCGCCCACCGCGATTCCCATCCCCGCGTTCATTTGCTGAAGCACCGAGAACAGCGTGGTGGCGTCGCGCATCTGCGGCTGCGGCACGTCGGCGAAGCCGATCGTGTTCATCGCCGTGAATTGCATCGAACGCGTCATGCCGGTGACGAACAGCAGCAGGCAGACGAGCCAGTGCGGGGTGCTGGCGGTCAGCGTCGCGCAGGCTGCGAAACCGAGCACGATCAGCGCGCCGTTGCCGATCAGCACCGGGCGAAAGCCGAACGTGTGCATGATGCGCGTGGTGGCCGGCTTCATCGCGAGATTGCCGGCGAACAGCCACAGCAGCAGCGTGCCGGCCTCCACGGCGCTGTAGCCGAACGCCAACTGGAACATCAGCGGCAGCAGGAACGGCGCGGTGCCGATCGCAGTCCGAAACAGCGAGCCGCCGAGCGCCGTGACGCGGAACGTCGCGATCGACAGCGGCGCGAGCGCGAACAGCGGATGTCTGGCGCGCGCCAGATAGCGCGCCGACACGATCAGCAGCGCCACGCCGGCTGCCAGCATGGCGAGTGCGAGCACGCGCGAGAGATCGGCGCGGCTGGCCGCTTCCAGCCCGGCCATGAACAGCAGGAAGCCGAGGCCCGTCAGGATGAAGCCGGGCAGGTCGAACGGCGCGCGCTTCTCGTCGCCGTTGCGCACCAGCACGAGCGCGGCGGCCAGCGCCACCGCGCCGATCGGCAGGTTCAGCAGGAAGATCCACGGCCAGCTCCAGTGCATCGCGATCCAGCCGCCCACCGGCGGCCCGAGCACCGGCGCGACCAGCGCGGGCCAGGTCAGGATCGCGATGGCGCGCACGATCTGGTCCTTCGGCGTGTCGCGCAACACCACCAACCGGCCCACCGGCACCATCATCGCGCCGCCGAGGCCCTGCAGCGTGCGCGCGGCCGTGAACGCGAGCAGGTTGGTGCTGGCCGCGCACAGCAGCGAGGACAGCGTGAACACGACGATCGCCGACGCGAACACGCGCCGCGCGCCGTAGCGGTCCGCCATCCAGCCGCTGATCGGGATGAACACCGTCAGCGCCACCAGGTAGGCCGACACGCCGATCGACAGATGCGTGGCGGCGGTGCCGAACTCGCGGGCCATGGTGGGCAGCGCGGTGGCGATCACGGTGGCGTCGAGGTTTTCCATGAAGAACACGGCGGCAACGAGGAGCGCGGTGGCGGTGCGGCGGTCGAGGGACATGGAGCGCGGGGGAAGTCGGCAGGAGCGCCGAGTATACGAGACGGTGCGCGATTGCGGGGGGCTGCGCGAGCAGGCGAGGAGCAGCGACGATGGCGGCGGCCGATACGCGCGCGCGGGAAATCGGCTGTAATGGTTGATCGGTTGGCGATGCGCCGGAAACACTTGCAGACACAGGCGACACACAGGCGAGACGTGCGCGCAGACACGCGTGGCACGGACGCCAAGCGTGCGACAGCGCCCGCTTGTCTGCTGCGTCGCCAGCCACGCATCACGCGGCGGCCGTCGAAAATCGCCCGCCGCCGCCATCCTTCCGGGCATTGCATTTGCTACCCGGCCTTCATTCATCCCGCTCGAAGGAGAACCCGCCGATGGACGATTCCCGTTCCGCTTCCCCCGCCCAAGCCGACCATGCCGACCAACCCGCCGCGTCGAAGGTGCCGGCCCCCGCGCATCGCGAGGCCGCATCGCCCGCCGGCAAGCATCGCGCGCCGCCGTGCACGTTGGTGATCTTCGGCGCCGGCGGCGACCTGACCAGCCGCCTGCTGATGCCCGCGCTCTACAACCTCGCAGTGGATGGCCTGCTCGATGACGGCACGAAGATCCTCGGCGTCAATCACGGCGAGCGCGAAACCGCCGCCTGGCGCGACGACCTGCACGACGCGCTCGTCAAGCTCGCGGCCGACAAGGCCAGCACCTTCCACGCGGGCAAGCTCGACGACACCGCCTGGAACTGGGTCGCGCAGCGCTTGCAGTACATGGCCGGCGATTTCGAGGACGCGGCCGCCTACCAGCGGCTCGCCAAGCAGCTTGGCGACAAGCAGGGCAACGTGGTGTTCTACCTCGCCGTGAGCGGGCGCTTCTTCAAGCCGATCGTCGAGCAGCTCGGCAAGGCGGGCTTGCTCGAGGAGCGCGGCGGCGCGAACGGGTCGTTCCGCCGGATCGTCATCGAAAAGCCGTTCGGCAGCGATCTGGCCTCGGCGCGCGACCTGAACCAGCATCTGCTGGACGTGGCGAAGGAATCGCAGATCTACCGGATCGACCATTTTCTCGGCAAGGAAACCGTGCAGAGCATCATGGCCGTGCGCTTCGCCAACGCGCTGTTCGAGCCGATCTGGCGGCGCGAGTACATCGACAGCGTGCAGATCACGGCGTCGGAGGTGATCGGCGTGGAGCGGCGCGGCAACTTCTACGAGCAGACCGGCGCGTTCCGCGACATGGTGCCGAACCACCTGTTCCAGTTGCTCGGCATGGTGGCGATGGAGCCGCCGAACTCGTTCGAGGCCGAGGCCGTGCGCGACAAGAAGGCCGATATTTTCGAGGCGCTGAAGCCGCTCGCGCCCGCCGACGTGGTGTTCGGCCAGTACGCGGCCGGCCCCGGCGGCGTGGCCTATTGCGACGAGCCGGACGTCGCGAAGGACAGCCGCACCGAAACCTACGCGGCCGCGCGCGTGCAGATCGACAACTGGCGCTGGGCCGGCGTGCCGTTCTACCTGCGCACCGGCAAGCGGCTGGCCGAGCGGCGCACCGAAATCTCGGTGCAGCTCAAGCCGGTGCCGTTCCGGCTGTTCCGCGACACGCCGATCGATGCGCTCACACCGAACGTGCTGACGCTGCGCATCGACCCGTCGCACGGCACGAGCTTCGATTTCAACGTCAAGACGCCGGGGCCGGCCATGCAGGTGGGGCCGGTGCGCTCGTCGTTCGACTACGATGCGTTCTTTCCGCAGCGCGCCAACGTGGGCTACGAAACGCTGCTGTACGACTGCCTGCTCGGCGACGAGACGCTGTTCCAGCGCGCCGACGCCATCGAGGACACCTGGGCGGCGGTGGAGGGCGTGCTGCATCCCGAAGGCGGCGAGACGATCCCGGTGCACGATTACCCGGCGGGCAGCGAAGGGCCGGCCGAGGCCGATGCGCTGCTGGCGCGCGACGGCCGGGCCTGGCGCCCGCTCGTGGAGGCGGAGCCGGCCGCGGCCGGGAGCGCGGGGCAGGCCAAGGCACCCGATGCCCCCGACGCACCTCACGCACCTCACGCACCTCACGCCCCCGCGCGCGGCGAAAAATCCTGAGGAACGCGAACGATCCGGCCGGCGGCGCAGCCCGCCGCCTCTACCGACAACACGAGACAAACACCATGAAACCCAGCAAGAAGCCGAGCACCAAGCCCCACGCCACGCACGAGCACAGCGAGGCGATCCTGGCGATCGACATCGGCGGCAGCGGCCTGAAGGCCGCGATCGTCGATGCGGACGGCACGATGCGCACCGAGCGCGTGCGCGTGAGCACGCCGCATCCGTGCCCGCCGAAGCGGATGGTCGAGACGCTGCACGAACTGGTCAAGCCGTTGCTCGCGCAACATCCGGCCTCGCGCATGTCGATCGGCTTTCCCGGCTTCGTGCGCGACAACCATGTGCTGACCGCGCCGAACATCGGCCCGAAGGGCTGGAACGACGTGCCGCTGGCCGAGATGCTCGGCCAGCGCCTCGGCATCCCGGAGGTACGCATGATCAACGACGCGGAAATGCAGGGCTTCGCCGCGATCGAGGGGCATGGCCTCGAATTCGTGCTGACGCTCGGCACCGGGGCCGGCACCGCGCTGTTCCGCGACGGCGAGCTGATGCCGCATCTCGAACTCGCGCATCACCCGGTCAGCAAGAAATATACGTACGACGAATATATCGGCGACGCCGCGCGCCGCTCGGCGGGCACCAAGCGCTGGAACACGCGCGTCGAGAAGGTGCTCGGCATTCTCGAATCGCTGGTGCACTACGATCGGCTGTGGATCGGCGGCGGCAATGCCGAGCGTCTCACGTTCAAGCTGCCGCCGAACGTGGCGACCGTGTCGAACGAGAACGGCATCGAGGGCGGGGCGCGGCTCTGGCATCCGCTCTCGATGCGCGAGGCGCGCCAGCGGCCCGAAGTGGATTGAGGCGCACGGCGCCCAAAAAGGAAACCGGCCGCATCGAACTGCATGCGGCCGGCTGCTGCGAGAGGCACGGGCACGGGCGCGCTCACGGCGCGCCGGCCTGCCGTGGCTTACTGCCCCGAGGTGGCGGCCTTCTTCTCGGCGTTCTGCAGATCCTGCGGATAGTTCGGATCGTTCGCCGCCGGCTTGTAGCCGTTCGCTTCCAGTTTCTTCAGTTCGGCGGAGTTCTTGGCGCGGGCCGCCTTGCGCTCGGCCTTGTGCTGCGCACGGGCGGCCTTGCGCTTCTGGGCCTTGGTCGGCGCGCTGGCGGCATCCGGCGCGGCGGCACCGGGGTCGGCCGGGGGCGTTTGGGCGAGTGCGAGACCGGACAGGCCCAGCGACAGGGACAACGTCAGCGCGGCAAGAGACAGCTTGCGGGAAGTACGCATATCGACTTTCTCCTGAATCAACGAAGTGAGCGGCGCCCGCAACGTGTGGCGGGCGCCGTGCCTGCTCGCGGGAATGCGGGCGGACTGACGCAATGTAGCAGGGTGTCGCGAGGGTTGCACTTAACGCCGCGTTTTGCCTCACATTTGCTTCGGTCAGCTATCGATATGACGTTTCGCGCGTTGCGTGGACTTTTCGGTCTGCTCGGTACGTCAGGGCCGATTCCATCCGGAATGGCGCGATGCTCGCATTGAGCGCCCGCGGCCAATAAAAACCGGCCGCATCGAACGGCATGCGGCCGGCTGCTGCGAGAGGCATGGGCACGGGCGCGCTCGCGGCGTGCCGGCCGGTGCGGCTTACTGCCCCGAGGTGGCGGCTTTCTTCTCGGCGTTCTGCAGATCTTGCGGATAGTTCGGATCTTTCGCCGCCGGCTGGTAGCCGGTCGCTTCCAGTTTCTTCAGCTCCGCGATTTTCTTGTCGTGAGCTGCCTTCAAATCGGTGATTTTCTTGTCGTGGGTTGCTTTCAGATCAGCGATTTTGTTGTCGTTGGTTGCCTTCAGATCGGCGACCTTCTTGTCGTGGGCTGCTTTCAGATCGGCCTTGCGCTGCGCGACGGCGGCTTGGCGCTCGGCCTTGCGCTGTGCGTGGGCCGCCTTGATCGACTGGATAGGCGTCAACCTGATGGCGGCAGCCGGCGCGGCGGCTGCTGGATCGGCGGCGGGCGTTTGGGCGAACGCGAGGCCGGACAGGCCCAGCGACAGGGACAACGTCAACGCGGCAAGAGACAGCTTGCGGGTGGTACGCATATCGACTTCCTTCTTAAATCAACGAAGTGGGTGGCGCACGCAACGTGTGGCGGACGCCGTGTCCGGGCGCGAGGATGCCGCGGACCGACCCAATGTAACAGGCCGTCGCCCGAATTGCGCTTAATGCCACATTTTGCCGCACATTGACTTGTGTCGATGATCGATACGACGTTTTGCGCGTTGGGCTGTCTCCCCGGTTTGCTCAGTACGCCAGGGCCGATTCCATCCGGAACTGCGCGATGCTCGCATTGAGCTGGCGGCCCTGATCCTCCAGCGCCGTCGAGGCCGCGGCCGCTTCCTCGACCAGCGCGGCGTTCTGCTGCGTGACCTGATCCATCTGCGTGATCGCCTGGTTGACCTGCTCGATGCCGCGGCTCTGTTCCTCGGACGCGGCGGCGATCTCGCCGACGATATCGGTGACGTGGCCCACCGCCTGCGTCACGTCCGACATGGTGGCGCCGGCCTCGTTGGCGAGCCTGGCGGCGTCGCCGATCTGCTGGACCGAGGTGCTGATCAGATCCTTGATCTCCTTGGCCGCGCTCGACGAGCGTTGCGCGAGGCTGCGCACTTCGTTGGCGACCACCGCGAAGCCGCGGCCCTGATCGCCGGCGCGCGCGGCTTCCACGGCCGCGTTCAGCGCGAGGATGTTGGTCTGGAACGCGATGCCCTCGATCATGCCGGTGATGTCGGCGATCTTCGTGGAGTTGGTGCTGATCTCGCCCATCGTCACGACCACGCGGCCCACCACGGCGCTGCCCTTGGTCGCCACGTCCGACGCGTTGGCCGACAGCATGTTGGCCTGGCGCGCGCTGTCGGCGTTCTGCTTCACCGTGGCCGTCAGTTGCTCCATGCTCGACGCAGTTTCTTGCAGCGAGGCCGCCTGCTGCTCGGTGCGCGACGACAGATCGGTATTGCCTGCCGCGATCTGGCCGGAGCCGGTGGCGATGTTGTCGGCGGCGCTGCGCACGCCGCTCAGCAGCGTGACGAGGCTGCGCTGCATCTCGCTCATCGAGGCCAGCACGCTGCCGGCCGGCGCGGTGTCGCCGCCCGGCACCGGGCTCAGGTCGCCGGCCGCCACGCGGTGCGTGACTTCGGCCAGGTCGGTCGGCTCCGCGCCGAGCGAGCGCATCAGGCGGCGCGTGATCATCAGGCCGGCGAGCGTGGCCAGCACGATCGAGGCCAGGCAGATCGCGATCAGCAGGTTGCGCTGTCTCGCGAAATTATCTTCGGCATCCTGAATGAGCTGGGCCTCACGCGCATGCGCGGCGC
>NZ_BAAILN010000155.1:145270-163338 GCF_054589155.1 Burkholderia sp. 3C | reverse complement strand
CTGGCCGGCCAGCGCGAGGCGGTCGATGTCGAGCGCGACGGGCCGGTATTGCTCCTCGATGCGCGAGATTTCCGCCGCGTTGTTGCGCGACTGCTCGGTCATGTCGGTGGCATTGGCCACCATCTCGTTGAATTGCGCAAGCGCTGCTTCTACGCGCGTCTCGGCTTCGGACACGGCCGTTTTCTCGATCTCGATGTCGGCCGGTGCGCTGACCAGCACCAGGTTACGCACGGCCATCGCACGGTCGTCCACGGCGTTGCGCACTTCGCGGGCCTTGTCGGCGCGCGCGTTGATGCCTTTCACGAAGCTGTAGAAGCGCTGGTTCGAATCGCCGAGCGCTTTCAGCGAAACGCCCGATACGACCAGCACGATAACGGTCAGGGTTCCGAATGTAATCAGGAGCGAGGATTTCGCCGATAAATTCTTGAAAGTCATATAGTGCTCCGCTCCTTGTGCCGCGATGAAAAGCCGATGACGAATGCGATGGTTCGGCGAACTGACAGTTCGCCAACGGATCGCCTTGTCCATGGCAGGGTTATCGGCAGCGTTCGGCACGAGCACAGGTGCCTATTGGGCGAAATCGCGACGCAAAGGTTTGCGTATCGTTAAAGATTGTGAACTCGCGGGATATGACGATTTCCGCTGAGGAATGGTGAAAATTTGAAGGTAAGAATGGGGTGGTTTGCAGTGAGGCGCAGGCGAAAAATCGGTAAGTTCGGCTGATTTTTTTGTGGCAATGGTATGACGAAGGCGGCGCCGGTTTGGGGTTGTCGGTGGCCTTGAGGTTGCGATTCGTGCCGAGTCGCGCGATATGGGTGCGCGCCGAAGTTGGCCTTTTGCGAAAGCGAAATGGAGAATTGCCGGCGTTATTTTTATTGATATTTTTTTAATGAATTTCTAAAACTTTCGCATCAAGTCACGGCGAGATGCCGCGCGCCTTTTCGAATAAGGCGGCGCGGCCTGCCCAAGCTTATCGAGTATCCCGCCCGCCATGAAACTGCCCGAAGTGCCGGGCCGCAAACAGCCCGATCGCCAGCATGCCCAAACCGAGCGTGGCCGCGTCGGCCGTATTCCGAAGCTCGAATTGCCCCACATGGCAAACCAGCGCATAGGCCGCCACCAGATTGAAGAACCCCCATACCACGTTCACCGTGGACGACGACAACCCACGCCCCCGAGGCTTGGCGAACGGGCTTTGAAACGGCTCGCCGCGCACGCCGCTGACGAAATGCGGCACGGCGTTGGCGAGAAAAACACCACCGAAGAACCACGCTACGAAGTGAAACTCATGCATGTCGGATACCTCTTGCGTCGAGAAGGTCGAGCACGTGCTGCGTCGTGCCGGTTTCGCCCAGGCGGGGAAATACGTGATTCAGGCTGGTGTCGTGCGCTTGCGGCTTGCCGTCGGTCATCGCGTCGACCGCGAGCGTCACGTGATAGCCAAGCTCATACGCCTGGCGCGCGGTCGATTCCACACCCGTGCCGGTCGCCACACCCACGATCACGACCTGCGTCACGCCGCGCGTTTTCAGTTGGCGATCGAGGTCCGTGCCGCTGAACGCGCCCCAGGTGCGTTTGGTCACCAGCACGTCGCCGGCTTGTCGATCGAGTTCGGGAATCAGTTCGGCCCAGCCGGGCGGCAGCGCTTCGGTGCGGCGAGGCCGCTCGGTGCGCCCCGGCGCGGTGCCATCGACATTGACCAGCACGACCGGCAAGCCATGCCGGCGGAACGCATCGAGCAAGGCGCGCGATCGTTCGATGATCGGGGCGATCGGCGCGATGAACGCCGAGCCGACGATGCCGCGCTGCAGATCGACCACGATCAGGGCGGTGTTGGGGTCCAGCGTCGAAATGGGCATGGCCTTCCTTTACGGTATCGGCGGTATTGACGGGTGCTTACTCGTCCACCAGGCGCTCGAGCAACGCCACGGCGCTCGTCAGTTGCGCCTGTTCGGCCGGGGACAAGCGTGCACGGAGAGTTTTCGACAGCCAGTCCTGCCGGGCGCTGCGCGCGCGCTCGATCCACGAACGACCGGCATCCGTCAGCCGCAGAATGGTTCGGCGCCCGTCGGCCGGATCTGGCGTGCCGGCGATGAACCCCATCGTTTCGAGCGGCGCAATCGCGGTGCCCATCGATTGCGTGCGAATGCCTTCGGCCCGCGCCAGTTCCGACACCGATCCCGAGCCCTCGCGCTCCAGACGCAGAAGCACGAGCGCCTGCGTGGTGCTCAGATCGCCGCGACCGGCTTGCGCGCGCATGGCGCGCTTCAGCTTGGAAATGACGGTGCGAAGCGAGGTGGCGAGCGCGTCGGCTTGATCCGGCGGCGGGAGGGGGGCGTGATCTTTCATGAGCGGCACTGTGCCAGATGAAAAGAAAACTGCCAAGTTAACTTACTATTTTCACGCAAAAAAGCGCGACGTTCGCCGCGCGTACCTTACTTCGCCTGCACCACCAACCCGCGCGCCATTGCGGCCTTGTAGGGCTCGTCGAGCGTCACCGCATTGCGGTACAGCGTGCGCATCGCCAGGCAGGTGTCGGCCGGCGTGGCGGTGGCCGGGGCGCGCGTGGCGTCGAGGAAGGTCTTGCGCTCGGCGGCCGGCAGCGGCTGCATGATCCGTTCGAGCGCGGTGGTCACGGCCGCGGCGTTGGGGGCGATCGCGGGCGTGTTGTCGAGCACGGCCTGCACCGAGGCCTGCGAGATGTCGAACCAGGCGTTCGCGTCGGCTTCGTTCAGGCGCGCGATCGCATCGTTGAACAGGTGTTCCTTGTCGTCCGGCTTGACGACCGGCCGCGACAAGGTCTGGCAGTCCTGATCGGGCATGCCCGCCACCAGCTTCGCCATCAGCGCGAGCCGCTGTTCGAGCTGCGCGTCGGGCAGGCGCGGCAGGCCGTCCTGCGCGAGACCGAAGCCCTTTTCGTAGCCGTCGGCCTGCTTGTCGCCGGCCAGCAGCGCCTGGAATTTCGCGTTGTCGTCGAGCTTTTCCATGAAGCGCTCGTAGGCCGCGTGCGCCGGTACGTTTTCGGCGAACGGGTTGTCGTCGTCTTCGTCTTCCTGTTGGCTGCTTGTCGAGACGGGCGGCGTGCTGCCGTCCGGCGCGCCGCGAAGGTGCTGGACCACACGCACCGCGGCTACGCCGAGCACGGCGGCGAGCAGATAAACCAGAAGGCGATTCTTGCGTGAGGTCATCGATCCACCGTCGGATTGTCGGATTGGAGCCGGCAGGGCGGATGGCCCGCTTGCATGGCATGGCCTGGATGGCAGGCGCCGTGCGTAATATATCGACGCCGCACAAGGGTGGCAACGCCGCGCCGCGCGCGGCGCGTCATGACGAACGGCAAGCTTGTGAACGTGCGGCGCGAAGTGGCCGAAAGAAAGCCGAAGTGCGGACCGAACAACGGTCAACCGGTGTGCGTCAGCCCCGCCGCGACACCGGCTGGCGCGTCGCCACGGCGGCCGCGCGGGTTGCCGCGCGAGTTGCCACGAGACGGCGCGGGCAGCTTGACCGAACTGTTCCAGCCGCTCGCCTGCACGTCGCGAATCTCGCGCGCGGCGACGGCGGCGATGCACTGACGCCCCGGCATCGGCAGATCGATCACGCGCCAGGTGCCGGCGTCGTGGGTGTGCACGCGATGCGCATGCGTGTCGGTCGACTGGCACAGATACCCGGCGGCGGACGGCGTGCCGGCCGCGGCGGCCACGCTGGCGAGGCGCACGCGATGCCGATCGTCGTCGTCCACCACGTCGCCGGTCGAGAACGCGGTGGCCAGCCCGAGCGGCTGCGCGCCGATCCCGATCAGAATCCAGATGCCCGCGTAGGCCACGGCGATATCGATCGGCCGGCTCGCATCCGACAGGTTCAACGTCACCCGGCCGCTTTCGTGATCGACGATTTCCAGCGACTTCGGCGGCACGGCGAGCATGCCGCCGAGAATGCCGCGCAATACCGCGCGGCCCACCGCGAAGCGCTTGCCGATGCCCGGCTGCGGGAAACACTTGGCGCGCTTGCGTTCATGCGGCGAGAGCCGCGCGAACGCGTCCTCGCGCGACAGCAGTTGCCACTCGGGGCGCAGCAGCCAGAGGCGCAACGCATCGTCGCGAAGCGGGGTATCGCAAAACGGCGGCTGCTCGGCCAGCGGGTGCGTGCTGAAGCTCAGGCCGGGGGCGAGTTCGATGCTGCGCTCGGCGTGGATCAGGTCGGCGGAGGCGGGCGCGGCATCGCCCGTGGCGGGCAGGCCGCGGGGTTCGCGTGCGTTGGTGCTCATGCGTGTCGCTCCCGCTGGCAAGCGGCGTAGTCGGCCCTCGGGATCGACGATCGCACGGCGGCATGCGGCAGGTTCTCGGCATGCATGATCGTTCCAGCTCTCTCTGGTTGTGATTCGAAGTGGCGCTATGTTCCGATAATTTCGAGATTAATGCAAATGGTTCTCATTTGCAGAATGTAAGCGAAACCGACCTGCCAAATCGGGCTGCCGACGCGGGATCGAAACAGGATCGACGCGGGTGGCGAAAACTCGCCCGGCGTCTCGCAAAGTCACTTGACAAGGCGAAGCCCGCCCGTCAGAGTACGCAACCAAATGCCAATGATTCTCATTTGCGGAGCGAGAAGCAGGGTGACGGGCTCAGGTCCGATGCCGCGCTCGACCCGCAGCACGCAAGGGCCGCGTGACGCCGAGAGGTGTAAATGAGTTTCGTTTATTCAATTTTTCACTGGCCGGCAAGCCGGTCGAACGGAGCAAGCGATGAGCTGGGGCGATGAAGACACGACCTATCAAGTGGTCGTCAACCACGAAGAACAGTACTCGATCTGGCCGGAATTCAAGGACATCCCGGCGGGCTGGCGCCAGGCCGGCAAGTCCGGCAAGAAGGCCGAGTGCCTGGACTGGATCAACACGGTCTGGACCGACATGCGCCCGCTGAGCCTGCGCCGCGCGATGGAAGCCGATGCAGGCCGCGCGGCGGACTGATCGATGCCGGTGAACGCTGTCGCACCGGCGGCGCTGCCGCCCGTGCAGTTGTTCTGTTTCGCCCATGCGGGCGGGGCCGCCTCGCTGTATCGGCGCTGGCAGCAGGCGCTGCCGCATGGTGTCGAGGTGGTCGCGCTCGATCTGCCGGGCCACGGCACGCGCCGCGCGCTCGCGCCGCTGGCCGAATGGCCGGCGCTGCTCGATGCGATGTGCGCCGAGCTGCTGGCGCGCCGCGACCGCGAGCGCGCCTTCGCGTTGTTCGGCCACAGCATGGGCTCGCTGGTCGCCCATGAACTGATCCACCGGTTGCGGGCGCGCGATGCGGGCGAGCCGGTCTGGTTCGGCGCGTCGGCGTCGGCCGCGCCGCCGTGCCGCAAGGTCGAAACGCACTGGCTCGATTGCACGCATGAGCAACTGGTCGACAAGCTGCGCTCGCTCGGCGGCACGCCGGAGATCCTGCTGCGCGACCGCGATTTCATCGACATGCTGATGCCCACCTTCCGCGCGGATTTCCATCTGTGCGGCATCTACCCGACCGTGTTCCCGGCCGAACCGCGGCGCGAGCCGCTGGCTTGCCCGGTGACGGTGTTCACCGGCCGCGACGACGCGGCCACGGCCGATCCCGACAAGCTCGCGCCATGGCGCGACACGACCCTCGGCGAATGCACGTTCCATGCGTTCGCCGGCGGTCATTTCTATCTCGAGACGCAGCCGGAACCGGTGCTCGCGCGCGTGGCCGAATCGCTCGCCCGCGCCCTGGCCACGCCGGCCCCGGCTGCCGTCTTGCCGACGGAGGCAGGATGGACGCAATGACGACGACGCGCCCCGCGCTGGCGCTCGATACCCGCGAACTCGAACAGAACGGCACGCGCGTGCTGGCGATCGAGCCGGCCGGTGGGGCCGCGGCGCATGCCGCACCGCCCGCGCTCGACGGTGCGGTGGCCGACGCGGTCGCCGCGCGGGTCGCGCTCGAAAAGCCGCGCTACGGCGGCGTGCTGGTGCGCGGCTTCGCGCCGCTCGGCGCGGCCGGCTTCGAGGCCTTCACGGGCCGCTTCGGCGAGCCGATCCGCGAATACGAATTCGGCTCGACGCCGCGCAGCCGCGTCGACAAGGGCGTGTTCTCGTCGACCGAATACCCGGCCAGCCAGTGGATCGACCAGCACAACGAGCAGTCGTACACGCTCAAGTGGCCCGGCTCGATCGGCTTCTATTGCGAGATCGCGGCCGAGGAAGGCGGCGCCACGCCGGTGGCGGACAGCCGGCTGGTGCATGCGCGGCTCGATCCGGCGCTGCGCGCGCGCTTCGCCGAGCACGGCGTGATGTATGTGCGCAATTACGGCAATGGCCTCGATCTGCCGTGGCAGCAGGTGTTCGGCACCGAGGAGCGCGCGGAGGTCGAACGCTATTGCGACGCCAACCGGATCGCCTACGAATGGCTCGACGACGGCGAGGAGCTGCGCACGCGGCAGATCTGCCAGTCGGAGCTGGTGCATCCGGCGACCGGCGAGACGGTCTGGTTCAACCAGGCCCATCTGTTCCATGTGACCAACCTGCCGGAAGGCGTGCGCGAGGCGATGCTCGAAGTCGTCGAGCCGGACCGCCTGCCGCGCAACACCTATTTCGGCGACGGCACGCCGATCGACGACGCGATCCTCGACGAGGTGCGCGGCGTCTATCGCGACACGATGCTGTCGTTCCCGTGGCAGGCGGGCGATGTGCTGCTGCTCGACAACCTGCTGATGTCGCATGGCCGTGCGCCGTTCGCGGGCAAGCGCCGCGTGCTGGTCGCCATGACGCGATAGCGCCGCCGTAGCGCCTCGCGTACCGGCTAGGGCCGCCGGCAGGCTTGCCGCGCGGCCGTCGGCCGTTCCGAAAACGAACCTGAAGAGTCAATCCGTGAGCGAAGTGTCGAACGATCTGCTGTCGATTTCGACGGCCTATGTGGCCCTCCCGCCGGACAAGCGCGCCGTGTTTCGCGGCCGCTTGCGCGAGCGCGGCATCGACGCCGCCCGCCTGCCGATCGTGCCGTTTCCCGGCGACGAGCGGCGTTTCCCGCTGTCGTACGCGCAGGAGCGCCTGTGGTTCCTGTGGCGTCTCGATCCCGACAGCGCGGCCTATAACGTGACCGGCGCGGTGCGCCTGCGCGGCCGGCTCGATGCGGGCGCGCTGCGCGCCGCGCTCGATCGCGTGGTGGCGGCGCACGAAAGCCTGCGCCAGCGTTTTCAGGAAGTGGATGGCGTGCCGTTCCAGAGCGCCGGCCCCGGCGAATACGGTTGGGAAACGCTCGACGCTGCCTCCGACGCACTCGACGCGCTGCTGGCCGCCCGCTCGGCCGCGCCGTTCGATCTGGAGCGCGGCCCGTTGCTGCGCGTGGCGCTGATCGCGCTCGGCCCCGACGATCACATGCTGCACGTGGCGCTGCATCACATCGTGTCGGACGGGCTGTCGATCGGCGTGTTCGTCGGCGAGGTCGCGGCCGCCTACCGGGCCTGCCTCGACGGCGCGACGGGTGCGCCCGCCGCCGCCCCGGTGCAATACGGCGACTACGCGCAATGGCAGCGCGAATGGCTCGACGACGGCGCGCTCGCGCGCCAGCTCGATTACTGGCGCGAGCGGCTCGGCCACGATCATCCGGTGCTGGAGCTGCCGAAATCGCGCATCCGCGCCGGCCTGCGCAGCGGCGCGGGCGCGCGGATCGTGCGGGTGCTGCCGGAAGCCGTGCGCGAGGCGCTGACGCGCGTCTCGAACGCGGCCGGCGCCACGCCGTTCATGACGCTGCTGGCCGCCTACGACCTGCTGCTGGCGCGCTACAGCGGCCAGCGCGACATTCGCGTGGGCGTGCCGGTGGCCGGCCGCGACCGGCCCGAAGTGGCGAACACCATCGGTTTCTTCGTCAATACGCTGGTGATCCGCGCGGAACTCGACCGCGCGCCGAGCTTCGCCGCGCTGCTCGACCAGGTGCGCGAGCGCGTGCTCGAAGCCCATGCGCATGCGGACCTGCCGTTCACGCGGCTGGTGGACGCGTTGCAGCCGCAGCGCAGCTTTGGCCACACGCCGCTGTTCCAGGCGATGTTCAACTATCTGGGCGAGGATGGCGGCACGATCCGTCTGCCGGGGCTGGACGTGTCGAACCACGAGATCGACACGCAGACAGCCCGCTTCGACCTGGTGCTCGACGCGCGCGAGCGCGCGGGCGGCTTCGAGGTGGCGCTGACCTATGCCGAGGACGTGTTCGAGCGCGCCACCATGGAGGCCATGCTCGATCACTACGTGGCGCTGCTCGGCGGCGCGCTGGCTGCGCCGCAGGCGCCGCTGGCCGCGCTCGGCGCGCCTGCGCCCGATGCCACGCCGGCACCCGTCAAGCCATACCGCCCGGTACCCGCGCGTTTCGCGGCCAGCGCCGCGGCTCACGCGGCCTCGCTCGCCGTGCATTGCGAAGGCCGGCGCGCCACCTACGCGGAACTCGACCGCCACGCCGCGCGCATCGCGCGGGCGTTGACGGCGGCCGGCATTGGCCACGACGAGCGCGTGGGCATCTGCATGACGCGCTCGGTCGGCATGGTCGCCGCGCTGCTCGGCACGCTGCGCTCGCCGGGCGCGTTCGTGCCGCTCGATCCGGCCTATCCGGCCGAACGGCTCGCGATGATGATGGACGATGCCGGCGTGCGTGTGGTGCTGACCGACGCCGATGCGCAGGCCCGTTGCGGCGCGCTGTTCGATGCGCGCGTGGCGATCGATGTGGGCGCGCTGGCGGATGGCGCGCAGGATGCGCAAGACCTGCCGGAAACTCCGGCCCCGCACCCGGATCAACTGGCCTACGTGATCTACACGTCCGGTTCGACGGGCCGCCCGAAGGGCGTGGCGATCTCGCACGGCGCGTTCGCGGCCCACCTCGACGATTTCATCGCCGCGCACCGCATCGGCCCCGACGACACGCAACTGCAATCGTCGACGATCAATTTCGATGTGGCGCTGCACGAGATGCTGCCGGCGCTCTTGCAGGGCGGCAGGATCGAGATGCGCGGCCCCGAGGCGTGGGATATCGACACCACCAGCCGCCACCTGATCGATGCGCGCGTGACGTTCTCGCGCCTGCCGACCGCCTACTGGCAGCAGTGGCTGCGCACGCCGCCGCCGCCCGAATCGCTGGCCGCGCTGCGCCAGATCACAGTGGGCGGCGAGGGCCTGCCCGGCGACGCGCTCGCGCAATGGCAGCGCGGCCCGCTCGGGCGGATCGGCCTGGCGAACCTGTACGGGCCGACCGAAACCACGGTGGCCTGCATGGTTCGCGCGACCACGCCCGACGACGCGGCGCAATCGATCGTCTCGATCGGCGTGCCGTATGCGTCGCGCACCGCGCGCGTGCTCGACCGCGACGGCAACGAGGCGCCGGTCGGCGCGCTCGGCGAGTTGTGCATCGGTGGCCACACGCTGGCGCGCGGCTATCTGGACCGGCCGGGGCAGACGGCCGAACGCTTCGTGCCCGACCCGCTCGGCGGCCCGGGCGCGCGGCTCTATCGCACCGGCGACCTGTGCCGCCGCCGCGCCGACGGCGCGATCGACTTCCTCGGCCGCCTCGACCAGCAGATCAAGCTGCGCGGCTTCCGCATCGAGCCGGGCGAGATCGAGGCGGCGCTGCGGCGCTTGCCGCGCGTGGCCGAAGCGGTGGTGGTGCTCGCCACCGAACGCGGCGTGGCGCGCCTGATCGGCTATGTGGTCGGGGCCGAAGGCTCGGCGCTCGACGGCGCTGAACTGCAACGTGCGCTCGCCCAGCAATTGCCCGCGCACATGGTGCCGGCCGCCATCGCCGTGCTCGCGAAGCTGCCGCTGATGCAGAACGGCAAGGTGGACCGCGCCGCATTGCCGGCTGTCGAAGTGGGTGCGGCCGACGGCGGGCGCGGCGCGCTGGCCGAACCGCGCAACGAGGCCGAACGCATGCTGCTCGATTGCTGGCGCGCGGTGCTGAACCGCGACGATCTCGGCATCGAGGATGATTTCTTCGCCTCGGGCGGCGATTCGATCCTGAGCCTGCAATTGATTGCCCGGGCGCGGGCGCAGGGCTGGTTGTTGAGCCCGCGCCAGGTGTTCGAGCAGCCGACCGTGGCGCGGCTCGCGGCCGCGATGCGCCGGCTCGATGCGGCGGCCGACACGGCCGAACTACACGAACCGCTGCCGTTGACGCCGATCCAGTCGTGGTTCTACACGCGCTATCCGCAAGGCGAGCCGCATTGGAACCAGTCGGTGCTGCTGCGCGTGCGCGGCGCGCTCGATCTGCCCGCGTTCGAGCGGGCGCTCGGTGCGACGATCGCGCGGCACGATGCGCTGCGGCTCGTGTTCGAGCGCGGCGCCGAAGGCTGGACGCAACGCGTGCTGGCCGACGCGCCCGCCGTGACGGTGGCGTCGGCCGATCTGCGCGAGGCCGGCGAACGCTGGCCGGCCGCGCTGGAACCGCGCGCTGACGACGCGCAGCGCGCGCTCGATCCGGCCGTGGGCCGCCTCGTCAACGCCATCGCGTTCCGCACCCCCGATCTGGACGACGGCACGCCCGACGGCCGCTTGCTGCTGGTGATTCACCATCTGGCTGTCGATGGCGTGTCGTGGCGAATCCTGCTGGCCGATCTCGCGGCCGCCTATGCGGCGGCCGTCGAGGGCCGCACGATTGCACTCGATGCGGCGCTGCCGTGGAGCGTCTGGGCGCAGGCCCAGCGCGAGGCGGCCACGCCCGCGCGGCTCGCGGCGGCGTGGCCGGCCTGGCAGGCCGCGCTGGCCGAGGCCGTCGCGCCGCTCGATGCACCGCGCGGCACCGTGGCGACCAGCGACGCGATCGACTGGAAGCTCGGCCGCGACGACACCGACGCGCTGCGCCGCGCCGCGCCGCGCGCGTACCGCCTCGGCATCGACGAGTTGCTGCTGGCCGCGCTGTCGCGCGCGGTGGCAGGCCTGTTCGGCGGCGGCGGCGCGCTGCTCGCGCTCGAAGGGCATGGCCGCGACCTGTACGACCGGCTGCCCGGCGCGGCGCGCGACGAGCTCGATCCGAGCCGCACCGTGGGCTGGTTCACCACGCGCTTCCCGGCCTGGCTGCCCGCGCCGGCCGACGACGCCGCGCTGCTGATCGGCACCAAATCGCGTCTGCGCGCGCTGCCCGATGGCGGCGCGTCGTGGGGCTGGCTGCGCAGCTATGGCGAGCCGGCCGTGCAGGGCGCGCTGGCCGCGCTGCCCGCGCCGCGCATCAGCTTCAACTATCTGGGCCAGTTCGACGGCAGCCTCGCCGAGGACGGCCCGTTCGGCTTCGCCACCGAGAAGGCCGGCAGCGCCCAGCCGCTCGGCGAGGCGCTCGTCTATCCGGTCGAACTGAACGGGTTGATCGTGGCGGGGCGTCTGTCGTTCACGTGGCGCTTCGATCCGGCCGTGGTGTCGCCCGAGCGCCAGCATGCGCTGGTGGCCGCGTTCGGCCGCGAGGTCGCACGGCTGGTGGCGCATTGCGAGCACGCTGCGCCGCGCGCGACCGCCGCCGATTTCCCGCGCGCCGGGCTTGACGAGGCCGGTTTCGACGCGCTCGGCGTGGCCGATACCGCGCTCGACGATCTGTATCCGGCCACGCCGCTGCAACAGGGCCTGCTGTTCCACAGCCTGCTGGAGCAGGGCGCGTACTTGAACCGCAAGCGGCTGACGCTGTCGGGCGAGGTGGATGTCGCGGCGATGCGCAGCGCCTGGCAGACCGTGATCGCGCGTCATCCGGTGCTGCGCACGCGCTTCGTGCGCGGGCACGGCGGGGCGATGCTGCAAGCGGTGCTGGCCGACGTGCCGCTGCCGTTCGAGGTGCACGACTGGCGCGAGCATGGCGATTACGAAGCGGCGTTCGCGCGCTGGTTCGACGAGGAAGCGCCCAAGCGCATCGATCTCGATGCCGCGCCGCTGATGCACGTTTCGCTGTTCCTGCGGCCCGACGGCAAGCACGATCTGGCCTGGTTCAACCATCACGCGCTGTCGGACGGCTGGAGCCAGTCGCAACTGCTCGGCGAACTGACGCGCAGCTACGCGGCCGCCTGCCGGGGCGTCGCGCCCGAACTGGAGCCGGTGGTGCCGTTCGCGGCCTATGCCGATTGGCTGGCGCGCCAGCCCGAGCCGGCCGATTGGTGGCGGGCGCAACTGGCGCGCGTCGATCGACCGGCGTTGCTGCTCGACAGCGTGCCGGCCCGGCCAGCCGTGCGCGGACAGGCCGCGGGCGATGCGTCGGGCTGGGGCCAGCGCGTCGCCACGCTCGACGCGCAGGCGTCCGCCGCGCTGGCGGAATCGGCGCGTCGCCGTGGCGTCACGCTGAACACGCTGATCCAGGCCGCGTGGGCGCTGGTGCTGGCGCGTCATGGCGGGCGCCGTCAGGCCGCGTTCGGCGTGACCGTGTCGGGCCGTCCGTCCGACCTGGCCGGCGCGGGTGCGATCCAGGGCGTGTTCATCAACAGCCTGCCGCTGTGGGTGGACGTGCCCGCCGATGCGCCGCTCGATGGCTGGCTGCTCGCGCTCCAGCATCTGAACGTCGAATTGCGTCAGGTCGAGCACACGCCGCTGACCTCGGTTCGCCAATGGGCCGGTGCGGGCTTCGGCGAGCTGTTCGATTCGCTGCTGGTGTTCGAGAACTATCCGATCGATCCGTCGCTGAAGGATGGGTCGGCCGGGCTGGTGGTGGACGCCTCGGTGTCGTTCGAGCGCACCCACTATCCGTTGACGCTCGGCGTGCTGCCGGGCGAGCGGATCGGCCTCGAATGGAGCTGGGACGGCGCGCGGCTCGACGGCGCGACCGTCGACGCGCTGTCGGCTGCCTACGTGGCGGTGCTCGCGCAACTGGCGCGGCCTGAAGCGTCGACGCTGGCCGAGCTGCGCATCGACGGCCCCGCCGGCGTGACGGGCGCGGCATCCGCGCCCGACGCCGCGCATCCGTACCGCCCGGCCGTGGCGCGCTTCGAGGCCGCTGCGCAGGCCGCGCCCGATGCGCCGGCCGTGCGCTGCGGCGAGGCCGTGCTCAGTTATGGCGAACTGGCCCATGCTGCCGCCCGCATCGCGGCGCGGCTTGCCGCGCTCGGTGTGCGCGCCGAAGCGCGTGTGGGCGTGTGCATCGAGCGCGCGCCGCAACTGATCGCCACGCTGCTCGGCGTGCTGAAGGCCGGTGGTGCGTATGTGCCCCTCGACCCGGGCTATCCGCGTGAGCGCTTGCGCGACATGTGCGCGGACGCGGGCATCGCGATCGTGCTGACCGATGCGCCCAGCGCCGCCGCGCATGACGACTGGATCGGTGCGGCGGGTTGCGTGACGCTCGACGTGGCCGACGCGATTGGCACCGTGGTGAGCGATACGACCGACGCAGCCGACGCAGCCGACGCAGCCGAAGCAGCCGAAGCAGCCGAAGCAGCCGAAGCAGCCGAAGCAGCCGAAGCAGCCGAAGCAGCCGAAGCAGCCGAAGCAGCCGAAGCAGCCGATACAGCCGATACAGCCGACGCAGCCGACGCAGCCGATACGACCGATGCAGCCGATCGTTCCGCCCCTCTCGCGCCGCGCTTTGCCGCGCCGCATCCCGATCAGCTCGCCTACGTGATCTACACGTCCGGCTCGACCGGTCGGCCGAAGGGCGTGGCCTTGACACACGGCGCACTGAGCCGCCACCTCGACGATTTCATCGCCGATCACGGCCTGCGTGCCGACGACCATGTGCTGCAGTTCTCCACCGTCAACTTCGATGCGTCGGTCGAGCAGATCTTCGCGCCGCTGTCGCTGGGCGCCTCGATCGAGATGCGCGGCCCGGCGTTGTGGACGGCCGACGAATTCGACCGCGTGCTGGCCGAACGGGCGATCAGCTTCGCCTATCTGCCGACCGGCTATTGGCGTCAGTGGGCGCGCCAGGCGCGCCCGCAAGCCAAGCTCGCGCTGCGCCGCATGATGATCGGCGGCGAGGCGCTGCCCGGCAGCGCCGTCGCGCAGTGGTTCGCGGGGCCGCTGGCCGGCGTGCCGCTGCTCAATACCTACGGGCCGACCGAGATCGCCGTGACCTCGTCGGTGCAGGCGGTGGACGCCGCACAGGCGGCCTGCGCCGCCGCGCCGATCGGCGGGCCGTCGGCGTCGCGCACGTACCGCATTCTCGATCGCGACGGCCAGCCGGTGCCGCCGCTCGGCACCGGCGAGCTGTGCATCGGCGGCGCGACGCTGGCGCGCGGCTATCTGGGCCGACCGGACCAGACGGCCGAGCGCTTCGTGCCCGATCCGTCCGGCGCGCCCGGCGCGCGGCTCTATCGCACCGGCGACCTGTGCCGCTGGCTGCCCGATGGCGGCGTGGCCTATGTCGGCCGGCTCGACGCGCAGGTCAAGCTGCGCGGCTTCCGCATCGAACTCGGCGAGATCGAGGCGGCGCTCGCGGCGCAGCCCGGCGTGGCCGAGGCGCTGGCGACGGTGCAGGGCGAGCACGATGCGCGCCGCCTGGTCGCCTATGTGGTGGCCGCGCCCGGCGCGAACGGTGTGCAGCCCGATCCGGCCGCATTGCGCGAGGCGCTGGCCGCGACGCTGCCGGCCTATCTGGTGCCGGCCGCGATCGGCGTGCTCGACGCGCTGCCGACGCTGCCGAACGGCAAGCTCGACCGCCGCGCGCTGCCCGCGCTCGATGCCGAAAGCGCCGGCTACGTCGCGCCGGCCACGCCGCTGGAGGCGACCGTCGCCGAGATCTGGCAGGCCGTGCTCGGCATCGACCGAGTGGGCGCACGCGACGATTTCTTCGCGCTCGGCGGCCATTCGCTGCTGGCGCTGCAAGTGGCCTCGCGCCTGCAACGCGCGCTCGGCCGCGACGTGCCGCTGCGCGCGCTGTTCGATCATCCCGAACTGGCCGCGCTGGCCGCCTGGCTCGAAGCCGGGGCCGCGCCGGGCACGCCGGCCGCGCGCGTGCTGCCGCCGGTGCGCCGCACCGGCCGCCGCGAGGCGCCGCCCACCCACGGCCAGGCCCGGCTCTGGTTCCTGTGGCGCTTGGCACCGGACAACCCGGCCTATCACCTGTCGCTCGCGGTGCGGATCGACGGCGCGCTCGACGCCACGCTGCTGCGCGCCGCGCTCGACGCCGTGGTGGCGCGCCACGACATGCTGCACGCGCGCTTCGAGGAACGCGACGGCGCGCCGTGGCTGGTGGTGGACGACAGCCTGCGCGCCGGTTGGACGCAAGCGTCGTTCGACTCGGCCGATGGGGAGAACGCGTCGGCCTGCACCGCCTGGCTGCGCGAGGGCGGTGCCGAGCCGTTCGATCTGGCGCGCGGCCCGCTGCTGCGCGCGCGGCTCGCCCGGGTGGGCAACGACGCGCATGTGTTCCAGTTGACGCTGCACCACATCGCCACCGACGGCTGGTCGATGAACCTGCTGATCGACGAACTGGCGGCCGCCTACGAGGCGGCGCTGCGCGGCGAGGCCACGGCCTACGCGCCCGAGTTGCCGGTGCAGTACGTCGATTACGCCGTCTGGCAGCACGAATCGCTCGACGCCGCCGCGCTCGACGCGCAGCTCGATTACTGGCGCGACACGCTCGGCAACGAGCAGCCGGTGCTCGAACTGCCGGCCGACCGGCCGCGTCCGGCGCGACGCGACGGTCACGGCGCGCAGGTCGGCCTCGAACTCGACCGCCCGCTGGCCGATGCGCTGCAGACCTGGGCGCGCCGTCACGACGCGACGCTGTTCATGACCCTGCTGGCGGCGTTCCATGCGCTGCTGCACCGCTACGGCGGGCAGGACGACATCCGCATCGGGATTCCGCTGGGCGGGCGCGAGCGCATCGAGATCGAGCCGCTGATCGGCTTCTTCGTCAATACGGCGGTGATTCGCGCCGACCTGTCGGGCGCGCTGCCGTTCGACGCGCTGCTCGCGCAGGTGCGCCGCCGCGTGCTCGATGCGCAGGCCAACCAGGACGTGCCGTTCGCGCGAATCGTCGACGCCTTGCAGCCGGTGCGCGTGGCGAGCCACACGCCGCTGTTCCAGGCGATGTTCAACTACGACGTGCGGCAGGGCGACACCGAACGCCGCGTGGCCGGCGCGTTGCGTCTGAGCCCGTTCGGCGCGGCGCGCACGGCGGCGCAGTTCGATCTGACGCTCGGCGTGTCGGTGGGCGAGCGGATCGGGCTGTCGTTCGGCTATGCGACCGATCTGTTCGATCGCGACACGGTGGCACGTCTGCTCGACGACTATCGCGCGCTGCTGGTGCAGATCGCGGGTGCGGGCACGGGCACGGCGGACGCTCCGGCCGCCCTGCGCCTGCGCGATCTCGCGCTGGCCGCGCGGCCGGTGGCGAGCCGTGGCGCGTTCGAGGCGCAGCCGTTCGTCGCCACGCACGAGCGGATCGCCGCGCAGGCGCGCCGCTCGCCCGAGGCGATCGCGGTGCGCTGCGACGGCGCCGCGCTCGATTACCGGGCGCTCGATGCGCGCGCCACGCGGCTCGCGCAACGGCTGCTCGCCGACGGCATCGGCCGCGAGGCGCTGGTCGGCGTGTGCACGGCGCGTTCGCCCGACATGCTGGTGGCCGTGCTGGCGGCGATGAAGGCGGGCGCGGCCTATGTGCCGCTCGATCCCGCCTATCCCGACGCGCATCTGGCCGGGATGATCGACGACGCCGCGCTGGCCTGCACGCTGACCGATGCGGCGGGTCGCGAGCGGCTCGATGCGATCGGCGGCGCGCATCGTTACGTGGATATCGCGTCGGCTTCGGCTTCGGCCGACGAGGCGGCGGGCCACGCCGAGGCGGCGTTGCCCGCCGTCGTGCCCGATCAACTGGCCTACGTGATCTACACCTCCGGCTCGACCGGCCGGCCGAAGGGCGTGGGCGTGACGCATGGCGCGCTGGCGCGCTTCCTCGACAGCTTCCAGGCGCATCTCGCCTTGACGCCCGACGATGTCTGGCTGGCCGTCACCACGCTGTCGTTCGATATCGCGGCGCTGGAGCTGTACCTGCCGCTCGCGGCCGGCTCGACGATCGCGCTGGCGACCCGCGAAACGGTGGTGGACGGCGTGCGGCTCGCGGCGCTGGCCTATGCCAGCGGGGCGACCGTCATGCAGGCCACGCCGATGGGCTGGCGCGTGTTGCTCGACGGCGGCTGGCAGGGCGCTTCGCCGGGCCGGCGCTTCACGGCACTGAGCGGCGGCGAGGCGCTGCCGCCCGATCTGGCCGAGGCGTTGCAGGCGCGTGGCGTGGCGCTCTGGAACCTGTACGGCCCGACCGAGACGACCATCTGGTCGAGCGCGGCGCGGCTCGAGGCCGGCGCGGCGATCACGCTCGGCGCGCCGCTCGAACACACCACGCTCCAGGTGCTCGACGCGAGCGGCCAGCCGGTGCCGGACAACGGGGTCGGCGAGCTGTGCATCGGCGGGGCCAACCTCGCGCGCGGTTACCTGAACCGGCCGGGCATGAGCGCCGAGCGCTTCATCCCCGATCCGCACGGCGCACCCGGCGCGCGGCTCTATCGCACCGGCGACCTGTGCCGGGTGCGCCGCGACGGCCGCCTCGACTACCTGGGCCGCGCCGATCAGCAGGTCAAGCTGCGCGGCTTCCGCATCGAACTCGGCGCGACCGAGGCGGCGCTGCGCGCGTTCGACGGCGTGACCGGCGCGGCGTGCCGGATCGTCGGCGAGGGCAGCGCGCGGCGTCTGGTGGCCTATGTCACGGGCATCGCCGATGCCGCCGATGCAGCCGGCCTGCGCGCGCGGCTCGCCGAGCAACTGCCGATGCAGCAGGTGCCCGCGCAGATCGTGGCGCTGGCCGCGCTGCCGCTGACGTCGAACGGCAAGCTGAACCGCAACGCGCTGCCCGAGGTGGCCGCGCACGACGACGAGCGCTACGTCGCGCCGGCCACGCCGATGCAGGCGCTGGTGTGCGAGGTGTGGGCCGACGTGCTCGGCGTCGAACGGGTGGGTATCGACGACGACTTCTTCGTGCTCGGCGGCCATTCGCTGGCGGCGGTGCGCGTGGCGGCGCGGCTCGGCGAACGGCTCGGCCGTCAGATCGGGCTGGCGCAACTGTTCGCGCATCCGCGCGTGGCCGATCTGGCCGCGTGGCTCGACGCCGACGCGGGGCAGGGTGCGGCCGGGGAACCGG
>NZ_BAAILN010000155.1:137793-145140 GCF_054589155.1 Burkholderia sp. 3C | reverse complement strand
GGCGGCGGACGGATGTGCCGCCGCGCGCCCCCGGTCCGCCGCTCCGTGCCGGGGCGGCGGCCGACAGACTGGAAACGAACGACGTGACGGACAACACACTCTCGGCGCGCCCCGACGCGCTGCGGCTCGCGACGCAATACGCGGCGCTCCCCGAGGACAAGCGCGCGCTGTTCCGCGCCCGCGCGCGCACCGGCGGCATCGACACCTCGGCGCTGCCGGCCGTGCCGCTCGCGCCGCGCCCGGCGCGTTTCCCGCTGCTGCCGGCGCAGGAGCGGCTGTGGTTCCTGTGGTGCCTCGATCCCGCCAACGCGGGGTATCACCTGACGCAAACGCTGCGCTTGCGCGGCCCGCTCGATGCGACGGCGCTGCATCGCGCGCTGCATGCGCTGGTGGCGCGCCATGAAGCGCTGCGGCTGCGCTTCGAGGCCAACGACGGCGTGCCGATGCAATACCCGGTTCCGGCCGAACTGCCGTCGCAGGGCGCGACGCCCGACGACGCGGCGCGCGCGGCCTACGGTTTTCATGCGCAAACGATCGGCCCCGATCCCGAGGCGCTGGCCGCCGCCGTGCACGGCTTCGCCTGCGCGCCGTTCGATCTGACCGGCGGTGCGCCGTTGCGCGTCGGCCTGTTCGACATCGGCCCCGACACGCGCGTGCTGCAGTTCGTGGTTCATCACATCGTGGGCGATGCGTGGTCGATGGATCTGCTGTTCCGCGACCTGCTCGCGCTCTATCGTGGCGACACGCTCGCGCCGCTGCCCGTGCAGTTCGCCGACGTGGCGATGTGGCGGCGCGAATGGCAGGCGCCCGACGAACTGGCGCGGCAGGTCGCGCACTGGCGAGAGACGCTCGACGGCGCGCCCGGCGCGATCACGCTGCCGCGCGATCTGCCGCCGCGCCCGCAGCGCTCGCACGAGGGCGGCACGGTGCGCCGTGGCGTCGATGCGCCGCTGGCCGACCGGCTGCGCGCGATCGCGCGCGAGCACGGCACCACGCCGTTCACGCTGCTGTTGGCCGCCTACGGCGTGCTGCTCGGCCGCTATGCGGCGCAGCGCACCGTGGTGACGGGCGTGCCGTCGGCCGGGCGCGAGCGCCGCGAAACCGAGGCGCTGGTCGGCTTCTTCGTCAACACGCTGATCGTGCGCACCGATCTGGACGGCGCGCAGCCGTTCGCGGCGCTGCTGCGCGAGACGCATGCGCGCGTGCTCGACGCGCAGGCGCACCGCGATGTGCCGCTCGCGCAACTGGTGGAGGCGCTGGCCGTCGAGCGCGATCTCGACAGTTCGCCGCTGTTCCAGGTGATGTTCGATCTGGCCGTCGACCACCCGCGCGGTGCGGCTGCGCTGCCCGACGGGCTGGTGGCCGAGGCGGTGGCCGACGTGGCGCGTACCGCGCGTTTCGATCTGGCGCTGAACGGCCGCGACCGCGGCGCGGGCGGCACGTTCGAACTGGCGCTGACCTATGCGCGCGACCGCTTCGTGGCGCCCACCGTGGCGCGTTTCCTCGACGATTACGCGGCCCTGCTCGCGCTGATCGCCGCCGATCCGTCGCGGCGCGTGGCCGATCTGGCCGCGCCGCCCGCGCGCCATGCGGCGCATGCGGACATCGCACGCGGTCCGTTTTCACCCGCGCACCTGCGCATCGCCGCGCGCGCGGCGCTGTGCCCGGCGCGCATCGCGTTGCGTTGCGAGGGCGAATCGCTCGACTACGCCGCGCTCGATGGCTGGGCCACGCGGATCGGCGCGGCCCTGCGCGCCGACGGCCTGGCGGCCGGCGAGCGCGTGGGCCTGCTGCTGAACCGCTCGCTGGCGCTGCCGGCCGCGCTGCTCGGCGTCTGGCACGGCGGCGGTGCGTTCGTGCCGCTCGATCCCGATTACCCCGAGGCGCGGCTGCGCGCGATGATCGCCGATGCTGACGTGCGGCACGTGATCGTCGATGCGGGCACGCGCGCGCAATGGGCCGGGTTGCTCGGGCCGCTGCGTGCGCTCGACGCGGGGGCGCTGCGCGAGGCTGGATCGAGCGTCGGTGAGGGGGGGGATTCGGTGGCTGTTGGCAACGTCACCGATGTGGGCAGTGCGGTCAATGCGGCCAACGCGGCCAACGCGGCCAACGCGGCCAACGCGGCCAACGCGGTCAATGCCGCCAACGCCGCCAACGCGGTCAACGCCGCCAAGCCGGTCAACGCCGCCAACACGGCCAACGCGGCCAACGCGGCCAACGCGGCCAACACGGCCAACACGGCCAACACGGCCAACGCCGCCAACACGGCCAACACGGCCAACACGGCCACCACCGCGCCGCTGCATCCCGAGGCCCTGGCCTACGTGATCTACACGTCCGGTTCGACCGGCACGCCGAAGGGCGTGGCCATCTCGCACGGTGCGCTGGCGCTGCATCTCGACGATTTCCTGCACGACCACCGGATTGCCGAGACCGACACGGTGCTGCAATCTTCCACCATCAATTTCGACGTGGCGCTGCACGAACTGCTGCCGGCGCTGATCGCGGGCGGCCGCGTGGCGATGCGCGGCCCGCGCGCCTGGGAACTGGAGACGCTGAACCGCACGCTGATCGACGAGCGCGTGACGTTCGCGCGGATTCCCACCGCGCTCTGGCAGCAATGGCGGATCGCGCTGCCGGCCGCGCAGGACCTGTCGCTGCGGCAGATCACGGTGGGCGGCGAAGGCCTGCCCGGCGACGCGCTGGCGCGCTGGCTCGACGGCCCGCTCGCGCATGTCGCGATCGACAACCTGTACGGGCCGACCGAAACCACGGTGGCCGTGCTGCATCATCCGGTCACGCCGGCCGATGCGGCCAGCGCGATCGTCGCGATCGGCCGTTGCTACCCGTCGCGGCATGCCTACGTGGCCGATCTCGACGGCAACCGCGCGCCCGACGGCGCGCTCGGCGAGCTGTGCATCGGCGGCCCGACGCTGGCCCATGGCTACCTGGGCCGCGCCGCGCTGACGGCCGAGCGCTTCGTGCCCGATCCCACCGGCGAGCCCGGCTCTCGCGTGTACCGCAGCGGCGACCTGTGCCGTGCCCGCCCGGACGGCACCATCGATTTCCTGGGCCGGCTCGATCAGCAGATCAAGCTGCGCGGCCACCGCATCGAACTCGGCGAGATCGAGGCGGCGCTGCGTCGCGCGGCCGGCGTGCGCGAAGGCGTGGTGGAACTGCGCGGCGAGGGCGAACGCAAGCGGCTGGTGGCGTATTACACCGGCGAGGCCGCCCCCGATGCGGTGCGCGACGCGCTGGCCGCCACGCTGCCGGCCTCGCACGTGCCGTCGGTGTGCGTGGCGCTGGCCGCGCTGCCGACGCTGCACAACGGCAAGCTCGACCGCCGTGCGCTGCCCGAGCCGGACGAGCATGTCGATACCGGTGCGGTCGAACCGGCGGGTGCGCTCGAAACCACGCTGCTGGCGGTGTGGCAGACGGTGCTGGGCCGCACCGATTTCGGCGTGACCGATGCGTTCTTCGCGCTCGGCGGCGATTCGATTTCGAGCCTGCGCGTGATCGCACAGGCGCGCGCGGCGGGCTGGATCGTCAGCGCGCGGCAGGTGTTCGAGCATCCGACCGTGCGCGAACTCGCGCGCGTGGCGCAGCGCGCCGATGCGCAGGCGGGCGAGGGCGGGGCCGTGTTGGAAGCGTCCGGGCCGCTCGATGCGCCGCTCGTGCCGATGCAGGGCTGGTTCTTCGAGCAGTTCCCCGATGCGCCGTCGCGCTGGAATCAGTCGGTGCTGTTGCGCGCGGCCGATGCGCTCGATGCCGACGCGTTGCGCGTGGCGCTCGCGGCGGTGCTCGGCGCGCACGACGCGCTGCGCGCGCGTTTCGCGCACGATCGGGCCACCGGGCGCTGGACGCAGACCATCGTGCCGGCCACGGCTGATCTGGCCGGGGCTGCGTTCGAGGCGATCGATCTGTGCGCGACCGAAGCGACTGAGGCAACCGAGGCGACCGAGGCGACCGAAGCGGAAGAAGCGCCCCAGCCGACCCCCACCAACGACTGGCGCGCCGCGCTGGCCGCCCACGCCGATCGCCTGCACGGCAGCCTCGATCTGGCGCAAGGCCCGCTGCTGCGTGCGGCTGCGTTCGCAACGCCGGACGGCGCGCGGCTGTTGATCGTCGCGCACCACATCGTGATGGACGGCGTGTCGTGGCGAATCCTGCTCGACGATCTGCTCAAGGCCTACGACCTGGCGCGCGCCGGCGACGCCGCCCCCGCGCTGGCGCCACCCGCCACCGGCTGGCGCGACTGGTCGCAACGGCTGGCCGCCTACGCCTCGCAACCCGAATGGCTCGGCGAGATCGCCTGGTGGCAGGCGCAACTGGGCACGGCGGCCGACGCCGCGCCGCGCGCCGAAGGCGGCCAGCGCCACCTCGCCTGGTCGCTGGACGCCGACGCCACCGCGCGCCTGAGCGGCGCGGGCTGGCGCATCGACGACGTGCTGCTGGCCGCGCTCGCGCAAGCCTGCGCCGAGGTGCTGCCCGAGGTGCCGGTGATCGTCGAGCTGGAGGGCCACGGCCGCGGCGAGCAGATGCCCGGCGTGGACCTGAGCCGCACGGTCGGCTGGTTCACGACGCAGTACCCGCTCCGTGTGGCGGCCGGACGCGACGCCGAAGCCGCACGCCGCGCGATTGCCGCCGCGCGCACCGCGCTGCCGGCCGACGGGCTGCACTACAACCTGTTCCGCTACCTGGGGCTGGCCTCGTCGCGCGACGCGCTGGACGCGCTGCCGGCCACCACGGTCGGCTTCAATTACCTGGGCCGCTTCGAGGAGCGGCTCGGCGCGGGCCGCTTCACGTTCGCGAGCGAGGATAGCGGCGACGGCACGCTCGGCCGCTCGCCGGCCGGCGCGGCGCGCCATTGGCTCGACCTGAACGGCCTGATCGCGGACGGCTGCCTCAAGGTCGACTGGAGCGCGGCGGCAGGCTCGGTCGACGAGGCGAGGCTCGCCCGGCTGGTCGCCGTGTTCGATACGCAGGTGCGTGCGCTGGCGCAAGCCGCCGCGTTCGCGTCGGAAAAATCGAACGCAGCAAACGCAACGAACGCAACGAACGCAGCAAACGCAGCAAACGTGACCGACGTACCGGCCCGCTTCGGCGGCCTGCCCGGCGGTGCCACGCCCGCGCCGGTCGCCACCGCGAACCCGGCCGCCGACGCCGCGTTCGCGTTATGGCGCGAGCGCTTCTACACCGAGGCGCGCCTGATGCCGGCCGCCGATCCGCTGCGGCAACCGCTCAACGCGGCGCGCGCGCCCGTCACGCTGTTCTGCTGCTACCCGGGCTTCGGCCTGACCGGCGAATACCGCTACCTCGCCGCCGCGCTGCAAGGCGTGGCCTCGGTGGTGGCGTTGCGCGCGCCGGGCTTCGCGTTCCCGGCCTCGCAGCCGGCCGACTGGGCCGACAGCTTCGAGGCGCTGGTCGATGCCTGCACGCGCGAGATCGTCGCCATGCAGCCGGCCGGCCCGTACCGCTTGCTCGGCTGGTCGTTCGGCGGGCGCATCGCGTTCGCGGTGGCGGCCCGCCTGCGCGCGCTCGGTCACGCGGTGGATTTCCTCGGTCTGCTCGATACGGCGGTCTCGACCGCCGCGCATGGCCCGAACGAGGCGGGCGAGCTGTCGGCCGAGGCCGAGGTGGCCGGCGCCGATGCGCTCGCGCTGCTGCCGGGCTGGCTCGACGCGCAGCCCGACGGCGCGGCGCTGCGTCCGCTGTTCGCGCGCGCGGCCGAAATCGACGCGCTGCATTACCGGCTGCGCGTCGCGCACGCGCTGCCGCGCATCGACGTGCCGCTCACGTACTGGCACGCCGCGCGCGACACGGCCACCGGCCGCGAGCGCGACTGGTCGTCCTATACGAGCGCGGTCACCACGGTGATCGAGGCCGAGGCCACGCACACCGGCATCGTGCTGCATCCGGCCGTGCACGACGAGGTGGCGCGCCGCCTGCGTGCGCTGTCCGCCGCGCACGGGCAGGATGCCGGCAGCGCTGCTGCGCCCGGCGCCGGAACTAACGGATAATGACGCCCCGGCGGGCATGGCCCGCCGTCTCCCCGCAACACGATGCTGACGATGGAACTGAAGCCGTGACCACACCCGCCGGCGCTACGCCGCTCTACCGCCTGTCCGGCGTCGATTTCGCGATCGGCGACAAGACGCTGTTGCAGGACATTACGCTCGACATCCCCGCCGGCCAGGTGGTCGGCCTGATCGGCCACAACGGCTCGGGCAAGACTTCGCTGATGCGCCTGCTGGCGCGCCTGCATGCGCCGACGCGCGGCCGCATCGAGTTCGGCGGCGCGCCGCTCGATAGCTGGGCGCATCGCCGCTTCGCGCAGCAGGTCGCGCACCTGCCGCAATACACGCCGCAAACCGACGGCCTGCTGGTGCGCGAGCTGGTCGCGCTGGGCCGCTACCCGTGGCACGGCGCGCTCGGCCGCTTCTCGCGCGAGGATCACGAGCATGTCGAGAACGCGATGGTGTCGACCGATGTCGCCCATTACGCCGATCGCCCGGTGGACAGCCTGTCGGGCGGCGAGCGACAGCGCGTCTGGCTGGCCATGCTGATCGCGCAGGACAGCCGCTGCGTGCTGCTCGACGAGCCCACCTCGGCGCTCGACATCGGCCACCAGCTCGAAGTGCTGCAACTGATCCGCACGCTGTGCGACGCGCGCGGCATGACCGCCGTGGTGGTGCTGCACGACGTCAACATGGCCACGCGCTTCTGCAGCCAGCTCGTTTCGCTGCGCGGCGGCCGCGTGTTGATGCAGGCCGGCCCCGACGAGATCATGCGCGAAGACAGCCTGGCCGCCATCTACGGCGTGCCGATGGGCGTGATGGTCGATCCCGTGGCCGGCCACCGCATCGGATACCCGCGATGAGCCGGCCGTTGCACGAATCCCGCCGCCGCTGGCTGGCGCGCGGCGGCGCGCTCGGGCTGGCCGGCGCGTTGGCGTGGTCCGGCGCGGCGCGGGCTGCTGCGAGCGCTTCGTCAGCCGGTGCGTCCGCCGCTTCACCCGACACCCCGGCCGCCGTGCCCACCCGCGTCGCCACGATGAACTGGGAGCTGACCGAAACGCTGCTCGCGCTGGGCGTGACGCCGATCGGCGTCAGCCTGCCCGACTGGTATCGCAATGCGATCGTCGAGCCGCCGCTGCCGCGGGGCGTGGCCGACATCGGCCTGCTGTACCAGCCGAACTTCGAGGTGCTACTCGCGCTGAAGCCCGACCTGCTGGTGATCACGCCGGGCCACGCGCCGGCGATCCGCACGCTGCAACGGATCGCGCCGACCATCGTATTGAGCCAGTACATGACGAGCGCGCAGCCTTACCACGACCTCTGCGACGAA
>NZ_BAAILN010000155.1:135221-137635 GCF_054589155.1 Burkholderia sp. 3C | reverse complement strand
CACCGCCGAATCGGTGCGCGCGCAACTGGCCGCGCGGCCGGCGTTGCGCAAGCATCCGCTGATCGTCGCCGATCTGGCGGACGACCGGCACCTGCGTGTGTACGGGCGCGGCAGCCTGTTCGACGAGATGCTGGCGACGCTCGGCGTGCGCAACGCCGCGCACCCGCGCGATGGCGGCCCGGTGTGGCCGACCCAGACCGGCTATTCGCTGGTGCCGCTGCAGCGGCTGGCCTCGGTGCCCGACGCGAGCGTGCTGCTGGTGGGCGGGCTCAAGCCGGGGCAGCGCGAAGGTCTGGCCGGCAATGCGATCTGGCAGGCGCTGCCGGCGGTGCGCGAACGGCGCGTCGCGGCCTTGCCCGTGATCGCCCCTTATGGCGGGCTGGTATCGATGCAGCGCTTCGCGCATGCCATCGAGGCGGCCCTGACGACGATCGACGCAGGAGGCGGCGGTGTTGCGTAATCTCATGGCCTTGCCGCGTCAGGACGCGTCGCGCGATGCCCGTTGGTGGGTGATCGGGCTGCTGGTCGCGGTATCCCTGGTGCTTGCCGTGCACGGCATTCGCGCCGAACTCGACGGCGCGTCGTTCTGGCAGGCGCTGTTCGCGCCCGACCGCGACAATCTGCGCGAGATCCTGGTGCGCGACAGCATGCTGCCGCGCATCGCGATGTGCCTGCTGTGCGGCGGCGGGCTGGCCTTGGCCGGCACGCTCGCGCAGCAAGTGCTGCGCAACCCGCTGGCCGAGCCGATGACGCTCGGCGTGTTCCCCGGCGCCTATCTCGCGCTGATCGTGGCCGACCTGTGGGCGCCGTCGTGGCTGGTGATCGGCCGGCCGCTGGTGGCGCTGGGCGGCGGCACGCTCGCGATCCTGGTGGTGTTCGCGCTGTCGGCGCGGCAGCGGATGGCGCCGCTCGCGGTGGTGCTGTCGGGCATGATCGTCAACCTGTATTGCGGCGCGATCAGCCTGGCGCTGTCGATGGCGCATTTCGAACTGCTGCGCGGCCTGATGATCTGGGGCGGCGGGGCGCTCGACCAGACAGGCTGGCACGACAGCCGCATGCTCGGGCTGGCGGTGCTCGGCTGCGCGATCGTCACGGTGCTGCTGCGCCGGCCGCTCGGCGTGTTCGATGCCGGCGATTCGACCGTGCGCAGCCTCGGCGTGGGCCTGCATCGCACGCGCGTGGTGGCGCTGATGGTGGCCGTGGTGCTGACCGCCGCCGTGGTGTCGACGGTCGGGGTGATCGGCTTCGTCGGCCTGGCCGCGCCCACGCTGGCGCGGCTGGCCGGCGCGCGCCGCCTCGGCCAGCGGCTGATCTGGGCGCCGCTGCTCGGCGCCGCGCTGCTGTGGCTGACCGACGAACTGGTGCGGGTGGTGTCGTCGGCCGAGCTGTTCTCGGCGCATCTGCTGCCCACCGGCACCGTCACCTCGCTGGTGGGCGTGCCGTTGCTGCTGCTGTTGCTGCCGCGCCTGCGCGCCCAGCCGGACTTGCACGCGGCCGGGGTGGCCGCCGCGCTGCCGGGCCGCCTGTCGCGCCGGCTGCCGGTGGCGCTGCTGGCGCTGCTGGCCGTGATCGCGTTGAGCTTCTGCGTGACGCGCACGCTCCACGGCTGGCGCTTCGGCGATCTCGCGCAGATCCGCGCCATCATGTTCTGGCGCCTGCCGCACACGGTGGCGGCCGCCGCGGCCGGCGTGCTGCTGGCGATCGGCGGCACGCTGATCCAGCGCATCACCGCGAACCCGATGGCCAGCCCCGACCTGCTCGGCGTCAGCGCGGGCGGCATGCTCGGCATCGTGGTGGCGCTGTTCGCGGGCGTCGCGCCGGGGCCGGGCGTGCTGTTCCTCAGTTGCCTGGCCGGCGTGGTGGTCACGCTCACCGTGCTGATGTGGCTCGGCTCGCGGGTGGCGTTCGCGCCCGAGCGGCTGCTGCTGATCGGCGTGGCGATCAGCGCGCTGTTGCAGGCGGTGGTCGGCGCGATGATGTCGAGCGGCGACGCGCGGGTCGGGCTGCTGCTGAACTTCATCGTCGGCTCGACCTATTACGTGCAGCCGCCGATCGCCTACGCGGCGGCCGTGATCGCGCTGCTCGGCCTGGCCCTCGCGCCGCTGTTGAGCCGCTGGATCGAGATGCTCGGGCTCGGCGCGGGCGTGGCCGGCGGCCTCGGCGTGCCGGTGGGGCGTGCGCGGTTCGCGGTGTTGCTGCTGGCTTCGGTGCTGACGGCCGCCTCGACGCTGCTGGTCGGCCCGCTGTCGTTCGTCGGCCTGATCGCGCCGCATATCGCGCGCTTCTCCGGCGCGCGGCGGCCCGCCTCGCAAATCCTGGTGGCGGCGATGATCGGCGCGTTGCTGATGACATTCGCCGAGTGGCTCGGCCGGCAATTGGTGTTCCCGGAGGAGGTGGCCTCGGGCTTGGTCGCC
>NZ_BAAILN010000155.1:117169-135067 GCF_054589155.1 Burkholderia sp. 3C | reverse complement strand
GCTGGCGGGCCGTCGAAGCGGCCGCCAGCGCCGCCTTGACGGTTCTTTTCCTATCGATTTCTCCGCGCATTTTCACTGCTTCGGCATCCTGACGGTCAGGCGATTTTTTCAATTGCTTCGTCATCCGATGCAATTGCGAACGGCTGTCATCGGCACGCCACATTCGTGCTGCGCAAGCACCTGTTTCGACGCCTTCGCGTCGCTTTCGAAAGCTTCGAGACAGCCTTGATCGACACGCGATTGCCCGTTCTGTCACCCCCGTTCCCATGAATACGACGCATGAATGGGAACAGTGCGCAAATGAATTGCAAATGAGAATCGTTATCGGTAATATTCCGACTCGCATTCTGGCGCGGGGAGGTGTGTGTCGCCAGCGTGTGATCACCAGGATTTCGGCATGTCGCGAGCGTCATGTCGACCGCATCCGGTGACGCTTACAAACGGCCGCCGAGTCGTCAGATCGAACCACGGCGGACGGACACAACACATGGAGCGTAGTCAACAAATGGGAATCTCGATGGACGGCTGGCGGCGCGGGAAGCGCGTTTCGTATCGACAGGCAGGGGTGATCCGGTTGACGCCGGTCGCGATCGCGCTATGCGCGGCATGGGCTGGCGCGGCGCACGCGCAGGCGGCCGCTTCCGCACCGCAGGCAGCGTCCGCCGCGCTGCCGACCGTGCACGTGAAGGCCGCGCCCGATGCGACGACCGAGGACAGCGGCTCGTACGCGACCCGCGCGGCCACCGTCGGCAGCCGTTCGGCCACGCCGGTCAAGGAGATTCCCGCCTCGGTGTCGGTGCTGACGCGCGAACGGATGAACGATCAGAACATGACGACGATCCAGGACGCGCTGCGCTACATGACGGGCGTGAGCGCGATCGAATACGGCGACGGCACGGCCTACTACCACTCGCGCGGCACGCAGCTCGGCATCGAATTCGACGGCGTGTCGATCGTCAGTGGTCTTGAATATCTGCAGCAGTTTGACCTGGGCATTTACGACCGCGTCGAATTGATTCGTGGTCCGAACGGCGTGCTCGACGGCAACGGCGAGCCGGGCGGCACCGTGAACCTGGTGCGCAAGCGCCCGCAGAAGGAATTCCACCTCAGCACCGAAACCCAGATCAGCTCGTTCGGCGGCGCCCGCCAGATGATCGACGTGACCGGCGCGCTGAACAAGGAAGGCACCGTGCGCGGCCGCGCCGTGCTGATCGGCAGCGACATGCACGGCTCGATCGACCGCGCGCGCAAGAAGGAAGTGACCGGCTACGGCGCGATCGACTGGGACATCACCCCGCGCACCACGCTGTCGCTGTCGGCCGGCTACCAGGTCAACACCAACACCGGCTTCGATTACGGCGCATCGGGCCTGTTCCGCAGCGCGACCGCCACCGCACCGTTTGGCCGCGTGCCGAGCTCGTACTCGCAGAACTTCGCGCCGGACTGGAACTACGGCTACACCTCGCTGCAGGAAGTGAACGGCAACCTGGTGCACAGCTTCGCGAACGGCTGGAAATCGCAGACGACGCTGTTCTATCGTCACGAATTCACCAAGGCGGACGAGGCCGACAGCGGCCCGGGCGCCCTGGCCCCCGGCATCGCGCGCTACACCGAGCGCCGCCAGCAGAACACCTACGACTGGTTCGGCGCCGACACCAACGTGACCGGCCCGATCGAGGCGTTCGGCCGGACCCACACGCTGACGGTCGGTGCGAACTACTCGGTGATGTCGGAAACGGCGTACAGCGGCAACAAATCGCTGGTCGGCCCCGGCCCGCTCGGCACGTTCAGCCTGTACGACCCGAACGTGATCGGCAAGGTCAACGTGCCGTTCACGTTCGGCACCAACACGCGCCAGGTTCAGTACGGCTTCTACACGCAGGCGCGCATCAAGCTGCTCGATCCGGTCACGCTGGTGCTGGGCGCGCGCGAGGCGTTCTTCGAACAGCGCTCGCAGTCGATCCTGCCGACCGTGGCCGACTGGAAGACCAACGTCAACCTCGATCACCGCTTCCTGCCGTCGGTGGGCCTGGTGTGGGACATCACGCCGTCGACCACCGTCTACGCGAGCTACTCGAAGTTCCTGGCCGCGCAAACCGCGATCGAAGCCGACAGCAGCGTGGTGCCGCCGCGTACCGGCGATCAGTATGAAATCGGCGTGAAGAACAGCTTCCTCGGCGGCCGCCTGTCGACCACCGCCGCGTTGTTCCGCATCCAGGACAACAACCGCGCGGTGGCCGATCCGGCCAACCCGACGTTCTCGATCCCGGCCGGCAAGGTGCGCGACCAGGGCTTCGAGTTCGAGGTGACGGGCCAGCCGATCGAGAACTGGAACATCTACGCGGGCTACACGTACCTGAATGCGAGCTACGAGAACGCGGCGGCCGACCTGTCGGAAGGCACCGATCCGAAGCACCTGTTCAAGCTGTGGACCAAGTACTCGTTCACGGCCGGCACCTTGCGCGGCTTCTCGGTCGGCGGCGGCATGCTGGCGCAGACGCAGACCACGCGCGGCGTGGTGCAGGGCGGCTACACGGTCTTCAATGCGCAGGTCGGCTATCGCTTCAACAAGCACCTCGAAGCGTCGCTCGCGTTGAACAACATCTTCAATCGCCAGTACTACCTGCGTCCGCCGGGCAATTTCTACAGCGTGTTCGGCGATACCCGCAACGTGATGCTGACGGTTCGTTCGGACTTCTGACGAACCACGCGGCGGGCCGGTCCCGCCGCACCTGACGAACCGGGGCGTTCCGCGCGCCCCGGCTCGATACCCGGCCCCGGCCGGGAGCGCATGCCGGAGCAGAGGACATGTGTGACAGCGGCGGTCACGGTGTGGTCGTGAAACTGAAACAATTAATGCGAATCATTCCGATTTGCATTGTATTTATATAAATTACCCGCGTACGACTCGCTTCGGGCCGAAGCCGCGTTGTGCAGCTGACTCGCGTGGTCGCGCTCCGATGCCTGGGCGCCGCCGCGAACGCGTCATGGAGGGAACGATGAATGTCGCTGACGTAAGCATGACGATGTCGAATGCCGTCCGTCCAACCTGCCTGGCCGTTCCGTGCCGGGTGTCCGATTTCAGCGCGCCGCCGGCATCGCCGTCGCGCTGCCTGCGCGTTTGCACCGGCGCCGCGTCGCCGTACGCGACGCTCCGAGCCGGTGCTGCCGGCCTTTTCTCGCACGCTCCGGCCTCGCAGCCGGGCCGCGTGCTTCCGAGAACTCTTCACAGGAACTTTCGCCATGTCGCAAGCCATGCCTTTGCTATTTGATTTCTCGCCGTTCGCCGGCCAGAGCGAACGCTACGTTGAACTGATCAAGCAGTTCTCCGCCGCGCACGCATTCCGCAGCGCGCATGTCAGCGAGCTGCTGCTGGAAGACGATTTCCACCGACGCCCGCTGCGTCCGGAAGATTTCGAATTCCTGAAGTTCCAGAAGCCGGTGCGCCAGCACAACGTGAGCCGCCTGCCGGCGCTGGCCTCGGGCCGCACGCTGCTGTCGATCTACGAACTGGGCGTGGCGCGCCTGCCGCGCAGCGCCGACATCGACGAATGGCAGCACTTCAGCGGCTTCTATGGCGACGACGTGCAGGTGTTCGGCGCGCAGATCGCCCCGTTCCTCGAAGCCTATGCGTTCGAATACCTGTCGCAGGATCAGGCCGTCGAGGCCGAGCCGGCTGCCGCTGCCGCGCGCCTGAAGCGCCTGATCGACGAGGAAACGGCGTTCTGGACCGAATCGTTCGCCCGCCTGATGCGCAACGACTATCTGCAGGAAGGCCTGCGCTTCATCACAGTGCAGCGCTGGGCGCTCGCGCCGTCGAAGCGCCGCGCGCTGGCTCGCGCCACGGCGAGCGGCTTCCTCGACATGCTGCCCGAGGCGCTGCGCCCGCAACTGCACGGCGACCTGCCGTCGGATGCGCTGCTCGAAAAGATCGCCGCCTCGGTGGGCGTGACGCGCCAGCAGCATGCGTACTGGCAGTTCTATCTGCCGACCAGCACCGCCAAGGCCAACCTGCTGTACGCGCTGGGCCGCCGCCCGGATCGCGCGTTCGGCCTGGTGGGCGCGGCCTACGCGGCCGAAGCCGAATGGCTGGCGTTCGGCGCCGCGCTGGAGCGCGCCTGCGCGCATCTGGCGCCGGCCGGCCGCGAGCCGGGCGAGTTCGAGCGCCGCACCGACGCGCTGGTGGCACGCTTCCAGGAAGCGCTGCAAACGATTGCCGGCCAATACGGCCAGCCCGCCTATGCGCAGGCGGTGCAGGGCGTGGCCGCGGCCGAGCGCCTGTGCGAGCGGGCGCGCTGGGATCTCGGCGAGCAGTTGCTGTGGCTGTCGTCGATCCGCCACTACATCAAGTTCGCACACCGAATCAGCGACCGCATCGACGTCGAATGCCCGGGCATCGACCGCGAAACCTTCGTCGAGCCGTTCGAGATGTGCTCGACCACGCACGTCCACAACGATCACCGCCTCGTGACCATCGAGGAAGGCCAGATGCTGTTCTGGGGCAATGTGGGCATGCAGTTGAAGATGAACGTGGGCGACAAGGTGCTGATTCCCGACGGCCGCCTGCACGGTTCGACCGTGCTGTCGGGCGAGTGCACGTATCACCAGCCGATCATTCCGGACGACTGGGTTCAGGCGCTGGTCGCCGAACTCGAGGCGAAGGCGAACGCGGGCGCGTCCGCCTGAGTTCCGCCGGCAGGAACCTGCTTTGACTGGTGGGCCGCGCATTCCGCGCGGCCCGGCACGCTCGCCCGCGCTGGCGACGAACAAGGATATGAAATGAGTTCAACCGAGGAAAAGGTCAACCTGTTGGCGCAAGCCGATGCGGCGCCCGGCGAAGGCTTTGATCCGGGCGACTGGAAGAGCCGCATCATCAACGGCCGTGCGCTCGGCGCCGCCGCGAACCCGCCCGCGTGGCTCGACGCGTCGTACGCGACGCTGCGCGAGAGCGTGATGCACCCCGAGTATCCGTGCTTCTTCGGCACCATCGCCGAGAAGCGCGGCGAGATGTTCTATTCGTTCGTGAACGGCAAGAACATCGCCGACCTGCCGGCCACCATGCAGACCTTCGCCGAACTCGCGCTGCGCCCCGAGTATCGCAAGAACAATATTGCGGTGTTCTTCGAACCGGATGCCGCGCCGCTCTCGCACGACGACTATCACACGCATTTCTGGCAGATCCTCCAGCATCTGCACGACGTCGATCCCGATCCGAAGGCCGACCAGCAACCGCCGCCGTCCGATGGCGACTGGGAATTCTCGTTCGCGGGCGTGGAGTGCTTCGTGGTGTGCGCGTGCCCGTCGTTCCGCACGCGCCACAGCCGCAACCTCGGCCCGGGCATGGTGCTGCTGTTCCAGCCGCGCAGCGTGTTCGTCGACACCATCACCAACAAGGTGATCGGCCGCGAGGCGCGCAACCAGGTGCGCAAGCGCCTCGAAACCTGGGACGAAATCCCGGCCCACCCGGATCTCGGCTTCTACGGCGACCCGGGCAACCTCGAATGGAAGCAGTACTTCCTCGACGACGCCAACGTGGCCGCCGACGATCGCTGCCCGTTCCTGAAACGCCAGAAACAGAACGCCGAGGCGGCCCAGGCCGCGTTCGGGGCCGAGCCGCGCGACGTGCTGAACGCCGGCGACTACGCGCCGAAGCGTCATGTCGAGCCGGTGGTGGTGCAGTCGAAGCCGGCCGCCGCCGACTCGGCCGGCGCGCGCCACTGGCAGCAGCACCGGATCGTCTCGACCGAGAACCCGTATGCGCCGCATCCGGCGTCGTGGCACGGCAAGGAGCCGCACGCGGTGCCGCCGGTCAAGCGCGATCGCCACGAGTACGGCGAGGACTGACGCACCGCGGTGCCGAAGCGATCACGAGGGCCGGGCGCCACGGTGCCCGGAAACGCCGCCCGCGATGCGGCGGAGAAAGACAGCAGGGCGAGGTAGGGAAATGGCAGAGAACATGATCGAACGGTTGCGCGCGCTGGCGGCGCAGCGAGCCGCGGACACCGCGCTGGTGGCGGTCGATGCGCAAGGCGACACGCGCTACGACTACGCGGCGCTCGACCGGCGCGCCACGGCGCTGGCCGTCCTGCTGCGCGAGCGCGGCGCGGGCGGCCAGGCCGCGCGCGTGTTGCTCGCGATGGACAGCGGCATCGACTACGTGGCCGCGTTCTTCGGCTGCCTCTACGCGGGCGCGATCGCGGTGCCCGTCTATCCGCCCGAATCGTTGCGCGGCCAGCATCTGGCGCGGCTCGCCGCGATCGCCGCCGATGCCGATGCGGCGTTCGTGGTGACCACCGCCGCGCTGTCGGCCAAGCTCGGCGACGCGTTCGCGCAGATCGCCCCGAACGCCGCGTGCATCGAGATGGATGCGCTCGATCACGGCGCCGTGGATGCGGCCGGTTTCGCGCCGCATCGTGCCGCGCCGTCCGACATCGCGTTCCTGCAGTACACGTCCGGTTCGACCTCCACGCCGAAGGGCGTGATGGTCACGCACGGCAGCCTGTGGGCCAACGAAGTGGCGATCTGCGAAGGGCTCGGCGTGACGGCCGAGGACGTGTTCGTCAGTTGGCTGCCGCTTTATCACGACATGGGCCTGATCGGCACGCTGTCGCAACCGGTCTACAGCGGGATTGCGCTGGTGCTGATGTCGCCGCAGTTCTTCCTGGAGCGGCCGGTGCGCTGGCTGGAGGCGATCGCGCGCCATCGCGGCACGATCTCCGGCGGCCCCGATTTCTCGTACCGGCTGTGCGCCGACCGCGTGGGCGACGAGGCGCGCGCCGCGCTCGATCTGTCGAGCTGGCGGCTCGCGTTCTCCGGCTCCGAGCCGGTGCGCAAGGCCACGCTCGATGCGTTCGTCGAACGCTTCGCGCCGCAACGGTTCGACGCCGACGCGCTGTTTCCGTGCTACGGGCTGGCCGAGGCGACGCTGTACGTCAGCGGTGTCGGGCGCGGGCGTGGTGCGCGCGCGCCGGGCTTCGATGCCGAGGCGCTCGAACGCGGGCGCGCGGTGGCCGATGGGTCCGGCGTTGCACTCGTGTCGTGCGGGCGCGCGCCGAGCCATCACACGATCGCCATCGTCGATCGCGCCAGCGGCGCGGTGCTGGACGACGGCGGCATCGGCGAGATCCTGGTGCACGGGCCGAGCGTGGCCGCCGGCTACTGGCGGCGCGCCGACGCGACGGCCGCCTCGTTCGTGGAGCGCGACGGCGCGACCTGGCTGCGCACCGGCGATCTCGGTTTCGTGCACGACGGCGAACTGTTCGTGGCCGGGCGCATCAAGGATCTGCTGATCGTGCGTGGCCGCAACCTGTATCCGCAGGATCTCGAACTCGCGATCGAGCGCGACGTGGAGCTGGTGCGGCGTGGCCGCGTGGCGGCGTTCGCGGTCGAGGTGAACGGCCAGGAAGGCATTGGCGTCGCGGCGGAAGTGTCGCGCAACATGCAGAAGCTGGCCGCGCCCGAGGCGATCGCCGCCGCGCTGACCGAGGCCGTGGCGCAAGCCTGCGGCGAGCCGGCCGCCGTGGTGGTGCTGCTCAATCCGGGCGGCCTGCCGAAGACGTCGAGCGGCAAGGTGCAGCGCGCCGCGTGCGTGCGCGGCTGGCAGGCGCGTTCGCTTGATGCCTACGCGTATCTCGTGCACGGGCAGCGGGACGATTCCGATGGACCGGCTGCGGCCGAACGCGGTGCGGCTTGCTCCGAACTCGAGCGGGAACTGGCCGGGTTGTGGCGCGAGGCGCTGCCGTCGCTGCCCGCTGCGCCCGATCCGGCCGCCAGCTTCTTCGCGTTCGGCGGCAATTCGCTGGCCGCCGTGCAGGTCGCGGCGGCCGTGCAGGCGCGCTGGGCGATCGACTATTCGGCGCGCGACGTGTTCACCGCGCCGACGCTGCGGGCAGCGGCCGCGCGTATCGACGAGCGTCTCGCTTCCGGCGGCGCGCAATCGCTGGCGGCATTGGCCTCGTTCGCTCCGCTCGACGCCGCTGCGCGCCGCGTGGCAGTGGCCTCCGACGCGCAGCGCAGCCTGTGGCTGACCTGGCTGCACGAGCCGTCGAGCGCGGCCTACAACATGAGCGGTGAATTGCGCCTCGACGGCGTGCTCGATGCCGCCGCGCTGCAACTCGCGCTCGACGACGTGGTAGCCGCGCACGACGTGCTGCGCGTGCGCTTCGAACTGGGCGACGAGGGCGAGGCGTTGCAGATCGTCGATGCACAGCGCGCGCACGCGCTGCCGCTGACCGCGCTCGATACGCTCGAAGCCGGCGCGCAGGCCGCCGCGCTCGAACGCCTGACGCGCGAGGTCGCGCACGCGCCGTTCGATCTCGAAACCGGGCCGCTGCTGCGCGCGCATCTGGTTCGCACCGCTGACGATTCGCATCGCTTGCTGATCGCGCTGCATCACATCGTGGCCGACGGCTGGTCCGTCAACGTGCTGCTCGACGCCCTGGCGCGTGCCTACGCGGCGCGCACGGGCGGGGCGGCGCCGACGCTTGCCCCGGCCTGGCAATACACCGACTACATCGCCTGGGAGCGCGCCGCGCTCGGCGACGACGCGATCGCGCGTCAACTCGATTACTGGCGCAGGCAACTCTCCGCCGACGGCGATCCGGCCGCCGCCGCGCGGCTGTTCCCGCGCGAGCGCGCAACGCTTGGCGCCCAGCGCGGCGTGACGTTTACGCTGCCGCGCGAGACGGCGGCGGCGCTGCGGCGGCTCGCGGCCGAGCGTCATGCCACGCCGTTCATGGCGATGCTGGCCGTGCTGAACGCGGTGCTGCACGAGGCCAGCGGCCGCGACGACATCCGCGTCGGCGCGCCGGTGTCGCGCCGCGCGCGCCCCGAAGCGCATGCGCTGATCGGCTATTTCATCAACGTGCAGGTGCTGCGCACGCGAATCGACCCGGCGCGCGGCTTCGCGGCGCTGATCGATGCCGCGCGCGAGACGGTGCTGGCCGCGCACGAACATCAGGACGTGCCGTTCGACCGGCTGATGAGCGCGCTGCTGCCGAACCGCGTCACCGGCGACGAAGCGCTGTTCCAGGTCAAGCTGACCGAGCAGCGGCCGTTCGACACGCACGGTTTCGCACCGCTTGACGCGCAACTGCGCGTGCTGCTCAACGACACGCCGCACTTCGATCTCGCGCTCGATTTCACCGATCGCGGCGACGCGATCGACTGCCTGCTGGCCTATGACGACGCGGTGTTCGACGCCGCCGCCGTGGCTCGCCTGAGCGCGTGCTTCACGGCGTTCGCGGCGAAGCTCGCGGCCGAACCCGACGCGCCGCTGGCCGGCGTGCTGGCCGAGGCGGCGGCGCAGGCCGATGCCGCCGCCGACGGCGGGTTTCTCGCACGGTGGACGGCGAGCGTGGCGCGCGATGGCGCGCAGATCGCGCTGGCCGATGGCGAGCGGCACGTGAGCTACGCCGCGCTCGACGCGGCCGCCGATGCGCTGGCTGCACGGCTCGTCGCGCAGGGGATCGCCCCCGAGGCGCGCGTCGCCGTGCTGGCCGAGCGTTCGGTCGAGCATGTGCTGGCCATGCTGGCCGTGCTGAAGGCCGGCGCGACCTGGCTGCCGCTCGACCCGCGCGCGCCGGCCGCGCGCCTGTCGGCGCAACTGGCCGACAGCGGCGCGGCGTTGCTGCTGCATGCGGTGGCCTTGCCGGATGGGCTCGCTCTGGCTGCCGCCGTGCCGATGGCGCTGCGTTACGAGGCCGTACCGCTCGCTACCGTCGCCACTGCGAGCCTGCCGCGTACGCATCAACATCAAGCCGATCGCTCGGCCTACATGATCTACACGTCGGGTTCGACCGGCGAGCCGAAGGGCGTGGTGATCACGCATCGCGCGCTCGGCAACTACGTGGCCGGCATGCTCGCCACGCTCGATGCGCAGCCGGCATCGTCGTTCGCGATGGTGTCCACGCCCGCGGCCGACCTCGGCCACACGACGCTGTTCGGCGCGCTGGCCTCGGGCCGCACGCTGCATCTGATCGCGCCCGATCTGGTGTTCCAGCCCGATGCGTTCGCCGCCTACATGGCCGCGCATCGCGTCGGGGTCCTGAAGATCGTGCCGAGCCATCTGGCCGCGTTGCTGTCCGCCGCGCAAGCGGCGCAGGTGCTGCCGGCCGACGCGCTGATCGTCGGCGGCGAGCGCACCCCGGCCGCGCTGCTGGCGCGCGTCGCCGCGCTGGCGCCGCACTGCCGCGTGTTCAATCACTACGGCCCGACCGAAACCACCGTGGGCGTCGCCATGCACGCCTGGCCTGCCGGTGCGGCAACCGATCGCGACCTGCCGCTCGGCCGCGCGCTGCCCGGCATGCGCCTGCATCTGCTCGATGCGGCCATGAACCCGGTGGCCGATGGCGAGGACGGCGAACTCTACGTCGGCGGCCCCGGCGTGGCGCGCGGCTATCACGGTCGCGCGGGGCTGACTGCCGAGCGTTTCGTGCCCGATCCGTTCCTGGCCGGCGAGCGGCTGTACCGTACCGGCGACCTGGCGCGCCTCGGCGCGGACGGTCTGCTCGACTATCGCGGCCGCGCGGACGATCAGGTCAAGGTGCGCGGCTACCGCGTCGAGCCGGCCGAGGTCGAGCGCGTGCTGACGACCCTCGACGGCGTGCGCGGCGCGGCCGTGCTGGCCTATGAAACGCCGGCCGGCACGCGGCTGGCCGCGTTCGTCGCGGGCGGCCCGGAAGCCGCCGCGCTGCGCGAGGCGGCGGCGCGGCTGCTGCCCGATTACATGGTGCCGGCCGAATCGATCGCGCTTGACGCGCTGCCACTCAATGCGAACGGCAAGCTCGACCGGGCGGCGCTGCGTGCGCGGCTCGGGGATTGGCTGGCGCAGTCGGTTACGTCAGCCGCTCCGGCTTCGGGAGAATCTCCGGAAGGCTCGTCGGCCGAAGCCGAAGTCCAAACCGCCGACGCACCGCGCGGCGAAACCGAACAGGCCATCGCGGCGATCTGGGCCGATGTGATCGGCATCGAACTGGCGCGCATCGGCCGCGATTGCAATTTCTTCGAAGTGGGCGGCGATTCGCTGCTCGGGCTGAAGGTCGTCGCGAAGGCGCGCAAGCTCGGCATCACGATCACGCCGAAGCAGTTGTTCCAGCGTCTGACACTGGCGCAACTGGCCGAGAAATCGGCGGCGAAGGCGGCGGTTGCGCCTGCGCCTGCGAAGCTGGCCGACGCGCCGGTTTCCGGTTCGGCATCGGTGGCGGACGCATCGGCCGAGTTGTCGCCGATTCCGAGCCTGCCTGCCGCCGCGCGTTCGCGCTCGCTCGCTTCGTTTGCGCAGCAACGTTTGTGGTTCCTCTGGCAACTGGCCCCGGCGAGCCGTGCGTATCACGTCTCGGGCGGCCTGTGGTTGACGGGCGAGGTGGACGGCGCGGCGCTGCGTGACGGGTTCGCGGCGATCGTCGCGCGTCATGCAGTGCTGCGCACGCGCTTCGTCGCCAATGCGGCGGGCGAGGTGGAGGCGCATGTCGACGACGCGGTGTCGATCGACTGGCGCGAAGCAACAGCGGCGAACGATGCGCTCGAAACCGCCGCGCGCGCACTGGCCGACGAACCGTTCGACCTGTCGGCCGGCCCGCTGCTGCGCGCCGCGCTGTACCGGAACGCTGGCGAGGGACGGCATCTGCTGGCCGTGTCGATGCATCACATCGTGTCCGACGGCTGGTCCGTTCAGGTGCTGCTCGAAGAACTGGTGGCGCATTACCGCGCGCGCGTGCTCGGCGAGGCGGCGCAGTTGGCCGCGTTGCCGATTCAGTACGCCGACTACGCCGTGTGGCAGCGCGACTGGCTGGCCGCCGGCGAGCGCGAGCGGCAACTGGCCTACTGGAAGGCGACGCTCGGCGATTCGCATCCGGTGCTGGCGTTGCCGATGGACGGCGTGCGCAACGCGCAGGGCGGCTACACGGCCGGGCGTTATGCGGTGAACTTGCCGGCGTCGCTGTCGCAGGCCGTCAAGGCTTGCGCGCAGCAGCATTCGGCCACGCCGTTCATGCTGCTGCTGGCCGCGTTCCAGGCCTTGCTGCATCGTTACACGGGGCAGGACGATATTCGCGTCGGTGTGCCGGTGGCGAACCGCCATCGCGTCGAGACGGCCGGCCTGATCGGCTTCTTCGTCAATACGCAGGTGATGCGTGCGCGCTTCGACGGCGGCGAGACGCTCGGCGATCTGCTCGGCCGGTTGCGCGATGCGACGGCCGGCGCGCAAGCGCACCAGGATCTGCCGTTCGACGTGCTCGTGGAAGCGTTGCGCCCCGAGCGCAGCCTGAGTCACAGCCCGCTGTTCCAGGTGATGTTCAATCATCAGCGACGCGATTGGCGCGTGCTGGACGGCTTGCCCGGCCTGTCGATCGAGCCGTGCCGGTTGCCCGCACCGGCCGCGCAGTTCGAGTTGATGCTCGATACGCGCGAGGAAGCGGACGGCGCGGTGAGCTTCGAGTTCAGCTATGCGCGGGAGTTGTTCGACGAGGCGACCATTGCGCGGTTCGCCGCCCATTACCGCCGCTGCGTCGAGGCCGTGGTGTCGGGTTTCGCGACGCGTGTGGCCGATCTCGCGCTGACCGACGAGGCCGAGCGCGCGACGCTCGATGCGTGGAGCCGGAATCGTACGCGGTATGACGAGATCGAGCCGGTGTTTCATGCGTTCGAGCGTCATGCGGCGGCGCATCCCGATGACGAGGCGCTGGTTTTTGGTTCGAACGCGCTGACTTATGCAGAACTGAATGATCGGGCGAACCGCCTGGCGCATTGGCTGCGGTCGCGTGGTGTGGGTGCGGAGTCGCGCGTCGGCGTTTCGGCCGAGCGGTCGCTGGAGTTGGTGATTGCGCTCTACGCGATCATGAAGGCCGGCGCAGCGTATGTGCCGCTCGATCCGTCTTATCCGGCCGACCGGATTGCCGCGATGATCGACGACAGCGGCATTGCGTTGTTGCTCGCGCAGCGTGATGTGGCGCTGCCGGTGTGTGAACACGTCGAGCGCGTCGATCTGGAAACGCTCGATCTGTCGGCGGGTTCGTCGCTTCCGGCTACGAATCCGAACGTCAAGCTGCACGGCACGAACCTGGCCTATGTGATCTTCACGTCCGGTTCGACCGGGCGGCCGAAGGGCGTCGGCAACAGCCACGACGGCCTCTCAAATCGCCTGATCTGGATGCAGCGCGAATACGGCCTGCAACGCGGCGAAACGGTGTTGCAGAAAACACCGTTCAGCTTCGACGTATCTGTCTGGGAATTCTTCTGGCCGTTGATGGTGGGCGCACGTCTGGCAATTGCGGCACCGGGGGCGCATCGCGATCCGGCCGAACTCGCACAGACGATCGTCGCGCATCGCGTCACGACGCTGCATTTCGTGCCGTCGATGTTGCAAGCGTTCATGGCGAGCGACGCTGCGGCTTCCTGCGGCGCGACGCTCAAGCGCATCATTTGCAGCGGCGAGGCCTTGCCTGCCGATCTGAGCGCGCGTACGGCGGCTGTGCTGCCGAGCGTGGCGCTGCATAACCTGTACGGCCCGACCGAAGCGGCCATCGACGTCACGGCGTGGACCTGCATCGACGAAGCTGGCCGCCCGGTGCCGATCGGCCGTCCGATTGCGGCGACGCAAACTTGGGTGCTCGATGCGCGGCTGAATCCGGTGCCGCCCGGCGTGCCCGGCGAGTTGTATCTCGGTGGCGCGGGCCTTGCACGCGGTTATCTGGGCCGCCCCGATTTGACGGCCGATCGTTTCGTCCCCGATCCGTTTGCGGACGCTCCGGGCGCACGCCTGTATCGCACGGGCGATCTCGCGCGCTGGCGCACCGATGGCGCTATCGACTACCTCGGTCGAATCGACCATCAAGTCAAGATCCGCGGCCTGCGCATCGAGCTTGGTGAAATCGAATCGGCGTTGACTGCGGACGCGGCTGTGCGCGAGGCGGTCGTCATTGCGCATGAAGGCCGTCTCGTCGCCTACGTGACGGGCGATCAACCCGACGTCGCCGCCTTGCGCACCGCACTGGCCGCACGCTTGCCCGACTATATGGTGCCGTGGCGCATCCTCGCTTTGGCGGCATTGCCGCTGAACCCGAACGGCAAGGTGGACCGTCGCGCGCTGCCGCTACCGGAAACCGACACGGAAGCCGCCGCGAACTACGAAGCGCCGCAAGACGGCGCGGAAACCGAACTGGCCGCGATCTGGGCCGCGTTGCTCGGCGTGTCGCGGGTCGGGCGGCACGACGATTTCTTCGAGCTGGGCGGCCATTCGCTGCTGGTCGTGCGCCTGAACGCGCGGATCGGCCTGGACTTCGGCGCGAGCCTGCCGCTTGCGGAGTTGTTCGACGCGCGCACGCTCGCCGCGCAGGCCGAGGCCATCGCACGCGGCCGCGACGCGCAGCAGGGCACGGACGCCCTGAACAGCCTCGATCTCTTTATGGACACGCTTTGAACGCATTCATGGACAAGACCACGGCCGCCCGCATCGCCGCCCGCTTCATCGACCTGACGCCCGACAAGCGCCGTCTGTTCTGGGAAAAGATGCAGGCGGAAGGCGTGAGCGTCGCGCAGTTCCCGATCCTGCCGCGCTCGCGCGAGACTCACGCGGTGCCGGTGTCGTACGCGCAGCGGCGTCAATGGGTGCTCGCGCAACTGTCGCCGGCGAGCCGCGCGTATCACGTGTCGGGCGGCCTGTGGCTGACGGGCGAGGTGGACGGCGCGGCGCTGCGCGAGGCGTTCGCGGCGATCGTCGCGCGTCATGCGGTGCTGCGCACGCGCTTCGTTGCGAATGCAGCCGGCGAGGTCGAGGCCTTCGTCGATGAAGCCGCCTCGATCGACTGGCGCGAGGAAACGGTGGCGAGCGATGCGCTCGAAGCGGCCGCGCGTGCGTTGGCCGACGAACCGTTCGACCTGTCGGCCGGCCCGTTGCTGCGCGCGGCGCTGTATCGGGACGCAGGCGAGGGGCGACATCTGCTGGCTGTGTCGATGCATCACATCGTGTCGGATGGTTGGTCGGTGCAGGTGCTGCTCGGTGAACTGGTGGCGCTTTACCGCGCGCGCGTGCTTGGCGAGCCGGCGCAGTTGGCCGCGTTGCCGATCCAGTACGCCGACTACGCCGCATGGCAGCGCGACTGGCTCGAAGTGGGCGAGCGCGAGCGGCAATTGGCTTACTGGAAGGCGACGCTCGGCGATTCGCATCCGGTGCTGGCGCTGCCGATGGACGGCCTGCGCAATTCGCACGGCGACTACACGGCCGGGCGCCATGCGCTGGACCTGCCTCCGTCGCTGTCGCAGGCAATCAGGGCCTGCGCGCAGCAGCAGTCGGTCACGCCGTTCGTGCTGCTGCTGACCGCGTTCCAGGCGCTGCTGCATCGTTACACGGGGCAGGACGACATTCGCGTGGGCGTGCCGGTGGCGAACCGCAACCGCGTCGAGACGGAAGGCCTGATCGGCTTTTTCGTCAACACGCAGGTGATGCGCGCGAGCTTCGACGGCAACGAGACGCTCGGCGATCTGCTCGGCCGCTTGCGTGATACGACGGTGGGCGCGCAGGCGCATCAGGAATTGCCGTTCGACGCGCTCGTGGAAGCGCTGCGCCCCGAGCGCAGCCTGAGCCACAGCCCGCTGTTCCAGGTGATGTTCAATCACCAGCGCCGCGACTGGCGCATGCTCGACACGCTGCCGGGGCTGCATATCGAGCCGCATCCGCTGCCGACCACGATGGCGCAGTTCGAGCTGATGCTCAACACGCAGGAAGCGGTGGATGGGGCGATCACGATTGAATGGACCTACGCGCGAGAGTTGTTCGATGCGGCGACGATCGAGCGATTCGCCGCGCATTATCTGCGCTGCGTCGAGGCCATCGCGCAAGGGCCGTTGACGGCGCGGATCGCCGATATCGCGCTGACCGGCGAAGCCGAGCGCGCGACGCTCGATGCGTGGAGCCGCAATCGTACGCAGTACGACGAGATCGAGCCGGTGTTTCATGCGTTCGAGCGTCATGCAGCGGCGCATCCCGATGACGAGGCGCTGGTTTTTGGTTCTGACGCACTGACGTACGCAGAACTGAATGATCGCGCGAATCGTCTGGCGCATTGGCTGCGTTCGCGTGGCGTGGGTGCGGAATCGCGTGTCGGCGTTTCGGCCGAGCGGTCGCTGGAACTGGTGATTGCGCTGTACGGGATCATGAAGGCGGGCGCGGCGTATGTGCCGCTCGATCCGTCTTACCCGGCCGATCGGATTGCCGCGATGATCGACGACAGCGGCATTGCGTTGTTGCTCGCGCAACGTGATGTGGCGCTGCCGGGGTGTGAACACGTCGAGCGCGTCGATCTGGAAACGCTCGATCTGTCGGCGGGTTCGTCGCTTCCGGCCACGAATCCGGACGTCAAGCTGCACGGCACGAACCTGGCCTATGTGATCTTCACGTCCGGTTCGACCGGGCGGCCGAAGGGCGTCGGCAACAGCCACGACGGCCTCTCAAATCGCCTGATCTGGATGCAGCGCGAATACGGCCTGCAACGCGGCGAAACGGTGTTGCAGAAAACGCCGTTCAGCTTTGACGTATCCGTCTGGGAATTCTTCTGGCCGTTGATGGTGGGCGCACGTTTGGCGATTGCCGTGCCGGGGGCGCATCGCGATCCGGCCGAACTCGCGCAGACGATCGTCGCGCATCGCGTCACGACGCTGCATTTCGTGCCGTCGATGTTGCAGGCGTTCATGGCGAGCGACGCGGCGGCTTCCTGCGGCGTGACGCTCAAGCGCATCGTTTGCAGCGGCGAGGCATTGCCTGCCGATCTGAGCGCGCGTACGGCGGCGGTGCTTCCGGGTGTGGCGCTGCACAACCTGTATGGCCCGACCGAAGCGGCCATCGACGTGACGGCCTGGACCTGCATCGACGAAGCTGGCCGCCCGGTGCCGATCGGCCGCCCGATTGCAGCGACGCAAACGTGGGTGCTCGACGCGCGGCTGAATCCGGTGCCGCCTGGTGTGCCTGGTGAGTTATATCTAGGCGGTGCGGGCCTTGCGCGCGGGTATCTGGGCCGCCCCGATTTGACGGCTGACCGCTTCGTGCCCGATCCGTTTGCGGACGCTCCGGGCGCGCGCCTGTATCGCACGGGCGATCTCGCGCGCTGGCGCACCGATGGCGCCATCGATTACCTCGGTCGGATCGACCATCAAGTCAAGATTCGCGGCCTGCGCATCGAGCTTGGTGAAATCGAAGCGGCATTGACTGCGGACGCGGCTGTGCGCGAGGCGGTGGTGATCGCGCATGAAGGCCGTCTTGTCGCTTACGTGACGGGCGACCAACCTGATACGGCCAACTTGCGCACCGCACTGGCCGCACGCTTGCCCGACTATATGGTGCCGTGGCGCATCCTCGCTTTGGCGGCATTGCCGCTGAACCCGAACGGCAAGGTGGACCGTCGCGCGCTGCCGTTGCCCGAAGCCGACACGGAATCCGCTGCGAACTACGAAGCGCCGCAAGACGGTGTGGAAGCGCAATTGGCCGCGATCTGGTCCGCGCTGCTGCGCGGCGCGCGCGTCGGCCGCCGCGATGATTTCTTCGAACTGGGCGGCGATTCGATCCTGGCCTTGCAGATCGTCGCGCGCGCCCGGCAAGCCGGCTACGTGCTGACCGCGCGTCAAATCTTCGAGCAAGCGACGATCGCCGAACTCGCGGCCGTCGCGCAGCCGGTGGACGGCCGCGATGCGGATGCGCAACGCGCCGCTGCCGACGAGGCCGAGGAAGCCGCCGCCATCGCCGACGGCGCGCCGGTCGCACTGATGCCGGTGCAGGCATGGTTCCTCGCGCAGCCGCTGGCGAACCGGAATCACTGGAACCAATCGGTGCTGCTGCATCTCGACACCGCGCCCGATGCGGCGCGTCTCGACCAGGCCTTGCACGCTGTGGCGGCTGCGCATCCGGCGCTG
>NZ_BAAILN010000155.1:52076-117043 GCF_054589155.1 Burkholderia sp. 3C | reverse complement strand
ATCGGCGCGCTCGACGCCGCGCCGCTCGTCGCGACGCAAACCGGCGTCGCGACGGACGCCATCGATGCCGCCTGCGATGCGATTCAAAGCACGCTCGACATCGAACGCGGCCCGCTGCTGCGCGCGCTCGTGCTGGGCGTCAGCGACGGAAGCTGGCGCATCGCGATCGCGATCCACCATCTGGCCGTCGATACCGTGTCGTGGCGCATTCTGCTTGGCGACCTGCATCGGGTTTACCGTCAACTCGGTGCGGGCGAGCCGGTGGCGCTGCCTGCACCGACGCTGTCGTACCCCGGCTTCGCGCGGCGCTTGCATGAGGCAGCCCGCCGTGCCGACGTGGCGGCGAGCCTCGCTGACTGGCTCGCGATCGGCGCGGTCGATGCGGCGTTGCCTGCAAGCGTGGTCGGCGTGCCGGTCGCTCCTGGCGTCCCGCGTACGGCGTCCATTGCGGGCGGCGCGGTCGATGCGGCGTTGCCCGCAGTCGGCACTGACGCTTCTGCCACGCCCGCCGTCCCGCACACAGCCTCCATCACGCTCGACCCCGACACCACACGCCGCCTGCAACAGCCGGCCTGCGCCGCCTATCGCACGCAACTGGCCGACCTGCTGCTGGTGGCGACGGGCCGCGCGCTGTGCGCGTTCACGGGGCGCGAGGCGTTGCGCATCGACGTGGAAGGCCACGGCCGCGACGCGCCGGTGGGCGAGGCCGACCTGAGCCGCACGGTTGGCTGGTTCACGAGCATTCATCCGCTGGCGCTCGCGCCGGCCGGCGAGATCGGCGCGGCGATCAAGCGCGTCAAGGAAGCGCGCCGCAACCTGCCGCACGGCGGGGCCAGCTTCGGCATGTTGCGCTACGCGGGCGACGCCGAGGCGCGCGCCGCGCTGGCTGCCGTCGGTGCGGCCGACGTGCTGTTCAACTACCTGGGCCAGTTCGATGGTGCGTTGACGAGTGCCGGCGATGGCGGCGATGCCTGGCGTCTCGCCGCCGAGCGCGGCGGCCGGGCCGTCGGCGCAGGCAACGCACCGAGCCATGCGCTCGACATCGCCGCGCAGATCCGCGACGGCGCGTTGTCGATCGCGCTGCGCCATCCGGGCGGTGACCGCTTCGACGCGGCTGCGCTCGATGCGCTGGCCGCCAGCCTGCACGCCGAACTGCTGGCCGTGCTCGCGCACTGCACGAGCGGCGCGGCCGGGCTGACGCCGTCCGACGTGCCGCTCGCAGCCATCGACCAGGCGCGTCTCGACGCGCTGCCGGTGGCGGCGGCCGAGCTGGCCGACCTGTATTCGCTCGCGCCGATGCAGGCCGGCATCGTGTTCCACAGCCTGCTCGGCGCGCAGCAGCATGCGTATGTGAATCAATTGCGGGTCGATGCCGACGGCCTCGACCCGGTGCGTTTCGAAGCCGCCTGGGCGGCGGTCGCGCAGCGTCACGAGATGTTGCGCACCGGCGTGCTGGCGTTCGACGACCAGCCGCGCCAATGGGTGGCGCGCACCGTGGCCACGCCGTTCGCGGCGCTGGACCTGCGCGACGAGGCGGGCGGTTCGCCCGCAGCGCTGGCCGACCGGCTCGACCGCTTCAGCGCCGACGATCTCGCGCGCGGCTTCGATCTGGCCGCGCCGCCGCTCTGGCGCGTCACGCTGCTGCGCACCGGAGATACCCGTCATCACGTGGTGTGGACCTTCCATCACGTGCTGCTCGACGGCTGGAGCGCCGCGCAGTTGCTGGCCGAAGTCCTGGCGATCTACGGCGGCGCGGCCCCGGCGACCACCGATGCGCCGCCGCGCTACCGCCGCTTCGTCGGCTGGCTGGCCGAGCAGCCGCGCGAGGCCGGCGACGCCTGGTGGCAGACGCAAACGGCCCGCCTCGACGGCCCGAGCCTGCTGACCCACGCGCTGCCCGCGCCGGTGGCCGCGCTCGCGGCGCGCCACGGCATCGTGCACTTGCGTTGCGATGCGCCGCGCACCGCGCGCCTCGCCGCGTTCGCCCGCGCCCAGCGCGCCACACTGAGCGCGCTGGTGCAGGCCGCCTGGCTGGTGCTGCTGCAACGTTATACGGGGCAGCGCACCGTGACGTTCGGCGCGACCGTGGCCGGGCGTCCCGATTCGCTGCCGGGCGCGGATCGCATGCTCGGCCTGTTCATCAACACGATTCCGGTGATCGGCACGCCCGCGCCGTCGATGCGCGTGGGCGACTGGCTCGCCGCCGTGCAGCGCGACGGCGTGGCCGCGCGCGAGCACGAGCACCTGCCGCTGGCCGATATCCAGCGCCGCGCCGGCATCGAGGGCGGCCAGCCGATGTTCGACACGCTGCTGGTGTTCGAGAACTATCCGGTCGACGCGATCCTCGACGACGCCTCGCCGCACGGCCTGCGCTTCTCCGGGCTGCGCAACGAGGATCGCACCAGCTATCCGCTGACGCTGTCGGTCACGCAGGGCCGCGCCGCGCACGCGGCCGCGCCGGGCGAGGTGGGCGCGTCGGGTGATAAGGCCCAGGGCGACGCCGGGCAGCTCGATATCGAATTCGCCTATGCCGGCGACCTGTTCACGCAGGCGCAGATCGAACGGCTGGCCGCGCAGTTCGGCGCGCTGCTCGACGCGTTCGCTGCCGATGCCGCCACGCCGCTCGGCGCGCTCGACCCGCTGCCGCACGCCGAACGCGCGCAACTGGCGGCCTGGGGGCAGGGCGCCGACGCACCCGCGTTGCCGCCCGTGCATCGGCGCATCGCGGCGCAGGCCGCGCGCCGGCCCCACGCCACGGCGCTGGTGCACGACGGCGAAGCGCTCGACTACGGCACGCTCGAGGCGCGCGCCAACCGCATCGCGCATGCGTTGCGCGCGGCCGGCGTGGGCCCCGACGTACGGGTGGGGATCGCCATCGAGCGTTCGCTCGGCATGATCGTGGCGATCCTCGGCGTGCTGAAGGCCGGCGGCGCCTACGTGCCGCTCGATCCGTCGTACCCGGCCGAGCGGCTGGTGATGATGATCGAGGACAGCGGCATCGCGCTGGCGCTGACCGAACACGCCGGTGCGGACGATCGCGGCCGGCTGCCGGTGCCCGCGCTCGACATCGCCGCGCTGGCCGCCGAAACCAGCGGCCATCCGGCCGTCGCGCCGGCCTGCGAGGTGCGGGGCGAGCATCTGGCCTACCTGATCTACACGTCCGGCTCGACCGGGCGGCCGAAGGGCGTCGGCATCACGCACGACGCGCTGGCACGGCATACCGAGGTGTCGATCGACATGTTCGGCATTGGCGAGACCGATCGCGTGCTGCAGTTCTCGACGTTCAATTTCGACGGCTTCGTCGAGCAGGTGTTTCCGGCGCTGGCGTCCGGCGCGGCGCTGATCGTGCGCGGGCCGGAGCTGTGGAGCACCGGCCGTTTCGTCGACGAGGTGGCGCGCGAGCGGATCACCGTGGCCGACTTGACCACCGCCTACTGGAACGCGCTCGCGCAGGATTTCGCGGCGCGGCCCGAGGCGCGGCAGGCGCTGGCGACGCTGCGCTGCGTGCATGCCGGCGGCGAGGCGATGCCGGCCGACGGCGTGCGCGCCTGGCGCGCGGCCGGGCTGACCGGCGTGACGCTGGCCAACACCTACGGGCCGAGCGAGGCGACCGTCACCGCCACGCGTTTCGATTGCGGCGCGCTGCTGCGCGATGCGAGCCGCGACGTGCCCGCGCAGATCCCGCTCGGCGGCCCGCTGCCGGGCCGCACGCTGGCCGTGCTCGATGCGCACGGCAACCTCGCGCCGCTCGGCGCGGCGGGCGAGCTGTGCATCGGCGGCCCGCTGCTGGCGCGCGGCTATCACGACCGTCCGGGCCTGACGGCCGAGCGCTTCGTGGCCGACCCGTTCGCGGCCACGCCCGGCGCGCGGCTCTATCGCACCGGGGACATCGTGCGCTGGCACGACGACGGGTCGCTCGCTTATCTGGGCCGCGCCGATCATCAGGTCAAGATTCGCGGCTTCCGGATCGAGCTGGGCGAGATCGAATCGGTGCTGTTGCAGGATGCGCGCGTGCGCGAGGCGGCGGTGATCACGCGCGACGGCCCGGGCGGGCTGCGCGTGCTGGCCTATGTCGCTCCGGCCGCTGGCGTGGCGTTGGCCGGGGCGACGCTGCGCGCCTCGTTGGCGGGGCGCTTGCCCGACTACATGGTGCCGGCCGCCGTGGTGGTGCTCGACGCGCTGCCGCTGAATCCGAACGGCAAGATCGATCGTCGTGCGCTGCCCGAGCCGGCCGCGCAGGCGGCGGACGGCGACGAGGCGTGGCCGGTGGGCGAGACCGAGACGGCGCTGGCCGGCATCTGGTCGACGCTGCTGGGCGTCACGCCGGTGCGGCGCACCGATCGCTTCTTCGAGCTGGGCGGCCATTCGCTGGCGGCCATGCAGGCGCAGTCGGCGATCCGCGCCAAGCTCGGCGCGGAGGTGGCGCTGGTCGATCTGATGCGCAACCCGCCGCTGGCCGCGTTGGCCGAATCGGTCGACGCCTTGCGCGCGCCGGCATCCAGCGACGCCGACATCGCCGCCGAGCTGAACGACATCCTCGCGGGCTTGTGAGCGCGGCGGCGCTGACGATTGCCTGACGGCGGCCTCGATGGTCGCCTTGCATCGCCGCCCCTGGTCACCCGGGGCGGCGTGTTTACTTGCGCGCGCACCTATTTTTGCGCGCCATCACGGTGCCTGGTTGCACCGCTTCACGGCATTTGCGCGCCGTCTCGGTGAATCGTTGCGATCGCACTAAAGCGCACGCCGGACGGTGCCGTTAGACAGGGGTCGAGCCTGCGTTTTCACGCAACGCGGAACGAGAGACCGTCGAATTCCGGCCCGGAACGCGGCGTTACCCAGGAACCCTTCTGGCGCGTGCAATGCAACACAATCTGTTCTTCCGGCTGCTCGGCCGGCTGCGCGTGGGCCGCAAACTGCTGCTCATCTACCTGCTCGACCTCAGCGCGGTGGTGTACATCAGCAGCATCCTGATCCACGAAAAATACATGTCGATCGATTTCTCGCAGCAGGAGATCGTCGGCAGTCAATACGTGGCCACGGTGCGCGACGCGCTCGTCGACGCCGCGATGCTCGGCGCGGGCGGCCACATCGAGCCGGCCCGGATCGCGCGCACCACGCAGGCGCTGGCCGACGCCGAGCAGCGCTATGGCGCCGACATGAAGAGCAGCGAACTGAATGCGCACGTGCGCGGTGCGTTCGAGCGCCTCGCGCGCACGCCGAACCCGATCGGCACCGGCACCGTGCGCGACGCGCTGACGGCCTGCCGCGACCTGATCACGCGGGTCGGCAACCAGTCCAACCTGATCCTCGATCCCGATCTCGACAGCTATTACTCGATGTCGCTGTCGATCCTGCGCTATCCGGCGCTGATCGACGCGGTGGACGGCATCGGCCACCGCCTGCACGAAAGCGCCAGCCAGCCGCCGTCGCGGCGTGACCTCGGCACGCGCTACCTGGTGCTCGAAGGCCAGCTCGACGCGGTCGCGCAGGGGCTGCGCTCCGACTATTCCGAGGCCGGCGCGGCCAACCCCGCCGTGAAGGCCGCGCTGGCCGCGCCGGTCGCGCAACTGCTCGACGCCATCGAGCGCTACCGCGACGCCGCGCGCGCCGAGGTGGCCAGCGGCGGCGCGGATGCCGCCTCGCGCGCGGCTGCCGATCTCGCGCAGCAGGCGCTGGTGGCCCGCATCGGCGACGCGTGGCGCACCACCGGCACCGAGCTCGATGCGCTGCTGCACGCGCGCGTCAGTGCGCTGTTCGCGCGCATGTGGCTGCACCTGGGCACGGCGTTGTTCCTGCTGTGCGGGATCTTGTCGATGGTGTACCTGGTGGCGCAGCAGATCTCTCGGCCGCTGCGCGAGCTGGCGCGCGTGATGGACACCGTGCGGCGCACCGGCGACCATCGCCAGCGCGCGACCTGGCACAGCCAGGACGAGATCGGCCAGCTCGTGACCGGCTTCAACGAGATGCTCGTGCAGCTCGACCACGAGCGCGACGTGCAGAAGGAACTGGCCGCCACCGCACGCGCCTCGGAGGCGCAGTACGCGCTGGTGGAGGCCACCCCGGTGCCGATGATGGTGACCGCCGTGCCGGGCCACGAGGTGCTGCATGCGAACCGCCCGGCGCTGTATTGGCTCAACGGCCGCACCTCCGACCCGTGGGCCTACGGGCTCGATTCGGCGGTGCGCGCGCGGTTTTTCCAGCAACTGTCCGACCGCGAGGCGATCGACGAGTTCGAGGTGCGCTGGATGGCCAGCGAGGAGCCGACCTGGGCCATGCTGTCGGCACGCCGCCTGACGTTCCAGGGCCGCGACGCGGTGCTGACCGCGTTCACGCCGATCAACCAGATCAAGCTGATGGAGCAGCGCCTGGAGCTGTGGGCGAAGGTGTTCGAGGCGTCGTCGGAGGCGATCCTGATCCTCGACAGCGACCGTCGCCTGCTGACCGCCAACGCGTCGTTCTATCGCGCCACCGGCTACCGCGTCGAGAAGGTGGTCGGCACGTTGCCCGAGTTCATCGTGGCGAGCGGCAGCGACACGCCGCTGTTGGCGCAACTGACCGCGCTGGTGGACATTTCCAGCGTGTGGAACGGCGAGGCCGTGGTGCGGCGGCGCGCCGGCGGCGACTACCCGGCGTGGCTGATGATCAGCGCCGTGCGCGACAAGCGCGGCGGCGTCTCGCACTACATCTGCACGCTGATCGACATCACCGACCGCAAGAAGAGCGAGGCGCGCATCCAGTTCCTGGCCGAGCACGACGTGCTGACCGAGCTGCCGAACCGCGCGCTGTTCACGCGGCGGCTCGGCGATGCGATCGAGCACGCGCAACCCGCGCGCGGCGGCGTGGCCGTGATGTTCATCGATCTCGACCGCTTCAAGGACATCAACGACACGTTCGGCCACCATGCCGGCGACGGCCTGCTGCGCTCGGTGTCGCGGCGGCTGATGCAATCGGTGCGCGGCGGCGACACCGTGAGCCGGCTCGGCGGCGACGAGTTCACCGTGCTGCTGACCGGCGCCGGCACGACCGCCGACGTGCAGCGCCTGATCGACGAACGGCTGCTGCCGCTGATGCGCGAGCCGCACAGCATCGGCGGCATGACGCTGCAGGTGGCTTGCAGCATCGGCATCGCGATGTATCCCGACGATGGCGAGGATATCGAAACGCTGATGCAGAACGCCGACGCCGCCATGTACCGCGCGAAGTCGAGCGGGCGCAACCTCGTCAAGTTCTTCTCGCGCGAGATGGCCGAGAACACGCGCCACCGGCTCGAACTCGAAACGCATTTGGGGCAGGCCGTGGAGAACGGCGAGCTGTGGCTGGCCTATCAGCCGTGCGTGCAGGCCGAAACCGGCGAACTGTTGAGCGTGGAAGCGCTGCTGCGCTGGCAGCATCCGCATCTCGGCACCGTACCGCCGGGCAAGTTCATCCCGATCGCCGAGGAGACGCGGCTGATCGTGCCGATCGGCGCGTGGGTGATCGACGAGGTGTGCCGCCAGATTGCGAGCTGGCGCGCGGACGGGCTGCCGGAGTTGCGCGTGTCGCTGAATTTGTCGGTGGTGCAGTTGCGCGACGATCCGCAACTCGTCAACCGGCTGCGCGAGAGCCTGGCCCGGCACGCCGTGGATGCCGGCAGCCTCGAACTCGAGATCACCGAGACGGTGCTGATGGAAAGCGTCGACCGCTATCTGGATGTGGTCAAGGCAATTCGGGAGATCGGCGTGAAGCTCTCGCTCGACGATTTCGGCACCGGCTATTCGAGCCTCAGCTATCTGCATCGTTTTCCGCTCGACCGGCTCAAGATCGATCGCGCGTTCGTCAACGGGCGGCTCGATGCGCTGGCCGATATCGCCGTGATCCGCGCGATCGTCGAATTGGGTCACGAGTTGGGGCTGCGCGTGGTGGCCGAAGGCGTCGAACAGGCCGAGGAAGCCAGCGCGCTCAAGCGCATTGGCTGCGACGAGTTGCAGGGCTTTCTGTATGCGCAGCCGTTGCGGCCCGAGGGGCTGGCGCCGTGGATGCTGGCGCGCGATGCGGCCTGCGTGGGGGAGGCGGTGTGACGTAGCCGTCACCATCCAGTGGGTCACCTTGGCAGATGAGGGCTTTCTTATTTACGGATCGAATAGTGGTTTCGATTCGAGATGAGAGAGGTCCCCTGTATTTACTTTCCGTCGCGTGAACGCGTGTGAGCCGCCTTTTCATGTGCATGTCGCAATAGGGACTCCTGATCTTCGTCGCAATAAATAAAAGGAAATGAAATGTATTGCCCTCTTATTTTTATTGTTGAATCATAATTGGTACTGCTTATTTCAAAAATTCTCTTCATGGGGATGCGGGAAATTCCCCGAATTTCATTGGATTTCATGGCTGCAGGTAATTTTGCAAGCATCATTGCAAGAATTGTCAATGGCCCTGACATCGTCGCGAATGAAACGTCGCTCATGAGAATTTCCGTCAGAAGCCACAGTATCCCGAAAATCACCAAAGTGACGATCGCATATTTTATTAGGTTTACCTTTTTTCTGGCGCCGTCCGACATGGTTTCTTTTATTGTTACTTTCAATTCGCTCTCAGTCAAAAAATACGAATAAATATTTTTATGACTAATTCCGATAACGAAATTTGAAAGGATTGTCCACAAATAAATAAATATCACAAAAAAAGCAAACATACCTGGCAACATAATAACTGCCCACATCCAAACTGACGAGTCGAGCAGGGTAGATAGCCCTTTTCCAGTCAAGGCAGAAATTAACGCCGTCGTGGAAGCGAGAATGAAGATTGAAATAATTGATTTGGATAGAAGACTTTTTTTCAAACGAATGATATTCAAGTCGTGTTTGTATTCAACCGGGAAATCCCACGAAACAGGATACGAAGTTTTGTTGTTTTTAAACATGCTTCTCCAAGTTTGATGTTCGTGTTTCATAAAAGAGGTCGCCGTGGCGAGCAAGTGGTAATTTTTTAATATAAATTAAAATTTGACGAGTGAGGGTGATCCCGTCCAATTCCTCATTTCACTTGGTTTGGGTAGATTTTTATAGAGGAAGATGGTTGCATTGAGTTGGGGGAGGTTGATTGGAAGATTAACTCAGGGCGAATGTCTTCGTATTGCCGAGGATCAACCCGCGTCGGATCATTGCAAACATAACTAATGGGCTGCATCAGTTAAGGACCGCTAATGCAAGTCCAAGTCATCTGCGAAGTCAGGGCGAGAAAGGCAGCATCGATATCGATGCCGGCGCTCGAAGCGAATCCGGCAAACCAGGCATGCGTGCGCTCGCTACTTTCGATGCCGCGACGTGCTATATGGGCCTGGATGCCGCGCTGTTTCAGATAACGCCGACAACGAGCTAAGTCGTGACCCTCGTCCGCATGCAGTTTGCCCGGCCGCTTACGCAGTTGCCCGCTCAAGCGCGGTATTGCCGGGATCGAATCAAGCGTGGACTTGAATGCCATCGAATCGTGCCGATTGGCTCCCGTTATCGCGACAGCCAGACAAATGGGGCATGCATTTACGACGATCTGTCGTTTCGATCCGAGTTTTCCTCAGTCGGTCGGGTTGGGGCGGCCTCCTAGCCCTCCGGGTCTGGAGGCACTGACTCCAGCGAGGCTCGCGTGCTGCTAATCATCTGGTCGTGCTTACGCAGTCGACGCAACATCACAGGATGCGGTCGCTGGCATACGCAGGCGGCTCGCCGGTTTCGCAGACATCGCTAACACGTCATGCCACGGCCGAAGCCTACCTTCCGCGGAAGGTCTTCCCAAGAAATACCGCTCTGCAGTACGTACCAGATGTCGTCCAGTGCTACTCGATCATTGATCTGTGTGTCGCCGTCAGCCCTTGGGCGATGGCGTGAACGTCGGAATCAGCGGTTCCGGCGTGACCCATAATTCGTTACCGAGATATGACGCCCGCAGCCTCGTGTCCGGGTGGTATTAGCGACTCTTAGCTGCTCGACGACGACGAACAACCGCCGCAACCGCTCGATCCGCAACTGCTGCTGCTCGAACAACTGCTGCTGCTTGAGCAGCTACTGCCGCCGCTCGAATCGGAAGAACCGCCGCCCCCGCCGCTGGTGCCGCGCATCATGGCGACGCGCTGCTGCTCCGCTTGCACCATGGCGGCCTGCGCGTCCCAGGCCGAGCCGGCCAGCACGCCGGCGCCGAACAGCGCCGCCGACCACAGCAGCGTCGAACCGTGAGCCGCCTCGGGCTGCTCGCGCGCCCCTTCGTGGCTGGCGCGCTGCCGTTCGAGCGCCTCGGTGGCGCCGCGCGTCGCGCCGCCGCGGCCGAAGCCGGTCAAGTGCTCGCGCAGCACGCAATAACAGATATAGAAGCCGATCACGCTGAACACGAGATAGCTGACCGGCCGGTCGCGCGTGAGGCCGATCACGATCTTGGCCGCGCCGAGCCCGATCACCGCCAGTGCCAGCCCGCGCGCGATCAGCCGGGCGGTGCGCATTTCGTGCTTGGCCCAGAGCCAGCCGCCCGAGCCGAGCTTGTCGCGGGCCGCGCGCGCGTTGTCGATCAGCCTCGCATGGAAGCTCGTGTAGGACGCCGTGCCGCCCGGCTGGCTGGCGAGCCAGCCCCAGGCGAAGTGCTCTTCCAGCGTCTCCGGCGGTTTCAGCGCGGTGACTGTCGAGCCTTTGCGCTTGTCGCCTCGGTCGAGCCGGATCGCTTCGGAATCGAGCATCGACAGCATCAGCACGTGCGCCATCCGCGCTTCGCCGCCCGTCGCGTAGGCCGTTTCGGCCGCCGTCAGTTCGTGAACGCCGTCGCGGGCGTTCGCGCCGAACGGTCGGAAATACCACGTCAGGAACTGCAGGCCCGCCATGGCGGCCAGTGCGAGCGCGCAGATCAGGAAGTACAGCGGCAGGAACGATGCGCCGGAATAGTTCAGGACGTTGAGGCCTTCGGCGCAGGCAGCCGAGCCGGCCGCCGTGGCGCCGATGCCGATTGCGAACCGTGCGGCGCGATGTGGAGTGAGCCAGCGTGGCCGAAGGCGTGCGGGGGCGGTGTATTCGGCGTGTGTTTCATCGGGCGCTGGCGCGCTCGGCCAGATCGCGGCCGGTGGCGTTTCGCCGAACAGGCGCTGGTAGCTGGCGAGCGTTTGACGGTAATGGCCGTCGTAAAGCGCGTCCTCGCCGGGCCGGCCGTCGCCGGGGAAATGGTGGAGCGGCGCGCCGAGCACGTCGGCGCAGAACACGTTCCAGTAGTCGTGGGTGTATTGCAGATGCAGGTGCCAGGCCGCGTCGATCGCCTTCGACGGCGTGACCGGATGGCCGGCCGCTACCGCGAGATAGGCGAAGCGTTTGTATTCGCGCAGGACCGCCAGCGCGTGTTCCCGGCTCCAGCCTTCGGCTTCGGCGAGACGCAGGCTGTAGGGGCGCGGTGCGTTGGGGGCGTCGGGGGTGTAGGCGTCGACGCGGGCGCGGTGCATGGCGGCTTCGTGTGAGGGGGCTGGCGCGGCTGTCGCCGCGAGCGGTGGCGCCGTGCGAAGCGGCCCGCCGGAATCCTTCGGTGTACGCATGAACAGGGGGCACGACGCGCGGACGGCCGCCGCGGTCGCTGCATCGGTTTGAGGTGGAGGGATTCTCGCATGGCCGAGATATCGGTTTCTATTGAAACCACGACACGATGACCTCAACGTGACAAATGCCGGATACAACGCAGCGAAGGCTTTTTGTAAGTATTAAAAAATATTTCACCAACGCCCTAAAGCCACCTATTCACCTGCCGATAATGCTGAGAGATCGCGGACGAGAGACCGCGGCGATGGACCAACTACCACGCGCGCACGCTCGCCAAGAAGCGGACGCAGCCAAAGAAAATGACGAATCGAGAGTCGAGCGCACACGAGGGCCGGGGCCTGCGCGTGTTGCGCCATGCAGCAACCATTGCATCGATGCTGGTGCCGCTCGCGGCGGCAGCGGGCGGCATCGTGCCCGACGGTGCGACGCAGACAGGCGTTGCCATCGGCGCGGGCGGCCGCCAGATCGTCAATCTGGCGCCGGCGGTCGCGGGCGTTTCGCAGAACACCTACACCTCGTTCAATGTCTCGACAGCCGGGGCATCGCTCAACAACGTCGGCATCAACGCGCGCACCATCGTCAATCAGGTGACGGGCACGGATCGCAGCCTGATCGAAGGCAATATCGACGTGCTCGGCGGCACGCGCGCGAACGTGATTCTCGCCAATCCGAACGGCATCACCGTGAACGGCGGTTCGTTCACCAACACCGGCCACGTCGTGCTCTCGACCGGCCGCGTTTCATTCGACGACATCACCTTGGCGCCCGGTGTGATTCGCCGCGACGTGGTGCTCGACACCGACAGCGGCACCATCGTGGTCGGCCCGAACGGCCTGACCAGCGCGCTGATTTCGCTCGACCTGATTGCCAAGAACCTGCTGATCGCCGGGCCGGTCGACAACACCTTCACGTCCAGCACCGCCGGCGTGCGCGTGCTGGCCGGCAACAGCCGGGTGCAGCTCAACACGGGCATTTCGCCGACCGATAACGCCAACGAATGGCTGACAAGTTTTACACCCGCTGCCACGGCCACCGGGAAGTCGTTCGCGATCGACATCACGGCGGCCGGCAGTCTGACCAGCGGACGCGTGCAATTGATCGTCAACGATCGCGGGCCGGGGGTGCGCAGCGCCGGCCCGCTCAACGCGTCGCTGGGTGACTTCACGTTGTCTTCGAACGGCAGCGTGGAGTTCGACGGCGCGAGAATCGAGGCGGCCGGCAATGCGGACATCGACGTGCGCGATGCGTTCTCGATGAGCGATGCCCAACTGAAAGCGGATTCGGGGCATGTGGCGCTGACCGCGAGCGGCCCGTTGACCGCGCTCGGCAGTAATGTGTTGGCCAACGGCAGCATCACGCTGTCCGGCGCGGGCCTGCTGTTCGGGCCGAGCGCGGCGACGCCCGGTTCGACCCTGGCGTCGGCGACGAGCGGCGTGGTGCTGGCCAGCAGCGGCGATATCACGAGCACCGGTACGTTGATACAGGGGCAGCAGGCCATCGAGGGCGATGCCGATTCGCGCGGCGCCGTCACGCTGACGGCCGCCGGCGCGATCGTCAACCAATCGCTGCCCGACACGCGGCTCGGCATCCTGTTCGGGGTGGCCGGCGACGTATCGCTGACAGCCGGTGCCGGCGTGACCAACCGCGACGCGCGGATATTGTCGAACCAGAACGTGACGATCACGGCCGGTGGCGACTTGCAGAACGTGGTCGATCACACCGCGGGTGTGGCGGGTGGCGCACCAGTCGGTTATTCGGACGAGGGCGGCCGGTTTCTGTTCTTCACGCATCGCACGACCGGCTTCACCGTCGATTACGGCGAAATCGTCGATCCGGCCAAGCTGGCCTACATCACGGCCGATGCCGGCAACGTGACGATCCGGGCCGCCAATGTCGTCAATACCGGCGGTTCGATCCTGTCGAACGGTGGCGCGATCGATATCGCCGCGCGCGGCAGCCTGTCGACGGAGGCCGTCTTCACGGGCCAGGCGCAGCTTCAGCGCAGTTGCTTCATCTTCTGCCGTTCGAGTGCGTCGAGTTCGGTGCAGGCGTTCGGCGGCGTGATCGAGGCCGGCACCGATATCACGCTGAAGGCCGGTTCAAGCATCACCAATACCGGCGGCACCGTGCTCGCGCTCGGCAATCTGCGGCTGGATGCGCCCGTGACGCTGGCGCAGGCCGTGCTCGGCTACAGCACGATCAATCGTGAACACGATCTGAAAACCTGGTTCGGCAATCGCTGGGCCGCGATCTACGCAACCGATACGGGCGGCATTTTCAGCGGTGGTTCGGGGCAGGTCGTGCTGACCGGCGAGGCGCAGATCGACGGCGGCGCATTCAATGCGCCCGGCGGCATCGCCGCGGCCGGCGGCGTGTTGACGCTGCGTACGCCGCGCCGCGATCCCGTCACGATCGGCGCGGGCAATCATCTCGGCCTGGTCTCCTGGTTCGGTCTATGAGATTGCGCGCAGCGGTTTGGATGGCCGGCTGGCTCGGCCTGCTTGCGCCATGCGCGTTCGCGCAAGTGGCGGGCCTGGTGCCCGGTGGCTTGCCGACGGCACGGGTGGAGCAGGACCCCGCGCAACGCTTGCTGCAGGAGCAGCGCGACCGGCAACGGCGCGACGAAGTGCGCCAGCCGCCCGCGCAAATCGCCACGTCGGCACCGCAGATGCCCGATCTGCCGGCTGGCGCCGATGTGAACACGCTGCCCGATGTCGCGCCCACCTTCATGATTCGACATATCGAATTCAATGGCGACACGGTGCTCGACGAGCCGCAACTGGCACGCATCGCCAAGCCGTTTCTCGATCACGAGCTTGGCCGCAACCGCATCAACCTGCTGCTGCGCCGCGTGACCGAGGCCTTTGTCGCGCACGGCTACATCACGACGCGCGCCTATCTCGGTGCGCAGAACCTCGCCGCCGGCACGCTGACGATCAAGGTCGTGGCCGGCAAGGTGGCGGCATTCACGTTGAACGGCAAGCCGTTGCGACCTCGCGATCCGGCACAGCCGTGGTGGCGCAACGACGCTGGCGGGCTGCTGACCGACGCCGGTACGGCCGCCGCGTTTGCGGCGCGGCCCGGCGACGTGCTGCGGCTGCCCGATCTCGAGCAGGGCGTCGAGCAGATCAACCGCCTGCGCCGCAATCAGGCCGAACTGCAGATCATGCCCGGCGCGACGCCCGGCGATTCGATCGTGGCCCTGACCAACCGGTCGGCAGACCGGCTGTATTACACGCTGGGCATCGACAACTACGGCAGCAGGCAGACCGGCACGATGCGATATCGAGGCGGCGTCGAGGCCGACAACCTGCTCGGTTTGCAGGAGTCGTTGGCGGTCAATTTCGTCGGTACCACCGACAGCAATGCACTGGTGTTGTCGGCCGCCGTGCCGTACGGCTACCAGACGTTCAGCTACACGACCTCGCTGTCCGAATACCAGCAGACGATCGGCAACGTCGCGTTGCTCACGGGCCGGTCGTTCAGCCAGATCTTCGGTTGGAACGATGTGCTGAGCCGCTCGCGCGGCGGGCGCACCAGCGTCGACGTGACGTTTGCGAAGACCCGCACCGAGCGCAGCGTGAACGGCATCGATCTCGACGAGCAGGACCTGAGCGTGTTGCGCATTGCGCTCAATGGCCTGGTGCGCTTCGTGGCGCGAGATCAGGAGGCGGCCGCCACCTGGGACGTCGGCATTTCCCAGGGCCTGCCGTGGCTGGGCGCGTCGCACGATGCGCCGGACGGCGGCGTGGCCGATGCCCACAGCCAGTTCACCAAGCTCGACGCGACCGCCACCGTGCAGTTCGCGCTCGGTGCGCTCGGCGGCACGCGCTGGGGTTATCGCGGCACGCTGCGCGGCCAGTACAGCCGCGTCGCGCTGTTCGGCAATCAGCAGCTGTTCCTGGGCGGCATGGATTCGGTGCGCGGTTTCATGGAAGGCGGCATCAGCGGTGACAGCGGCGTGTATCTGCGCAACGAGGCCGCCTGGCAGAACGTGCCGGCCTGGCACGGCGCGCGCGTCGAACCTTACCTGTTCGTCGATGCAGGCAAGGCGCATCTGGTGGCGCAGGGCGGTTGGCCCACGCTGGCCGGGGCCGGTATCGGTGCACGCGCCGCATGGAATTTCAGAAAACAGAGCGTGACGGGCGAGCTGCTGCTCGGCCAGTCGCTGCTGCAACCCGCCTTGCTCGGACGCAAGGCGACGGTGCTGCTCGCCACGCTGAACTGGACGGAATGATGAGAGACACGCATATGAAGATCGGGATCGAACGACGCGCCTCGGCGCGCGCAGGCTATCGGGGCCGCCATGGGGCCGCCGTCGCGGTTTTGGCGCTGGCCTTCGCGGCACAGTTCGGCGCGCCGCAGGCAGCGCGAGCCGCCGTCGCAGCGCCGTTGCCGGCAAGCGCGGTCACGGCCGCAAGCAATGGCGCCGTACCGTTGCCCGACGGCGTGATGGCAAGCGTCAACGGGGTGGCGATCACGCAGGAACAATTCGATCGGGCGCGCGTGGCCGCCGTTCTCCCCGATACACCGGCGTCCCGCGACGTGCTGAAGAACCAGTTGATCGCCCGCGAGTTGCTCCGCCAGGCGGCCGAGCGAGCCCATTACGACACGCGCCCGCAGGTGGTGGCCGCCGTCGAACAGGCGCGCACCACGGCCATGGCGAGCGCCTGGCTGCACGATCAGGTTCGGCCTGCGCCCGTCAGCGACGCCGACGTCAAGGCGAAATACGACGAAGTGGTCGCGACGCTCGGCGACGTCGAGCTGAAGCCACGCGCGATCGTGCTGAAGGATCGTGCGAGTGCCGATGCAGCGCTCAGGCAACTGAAGCAGGGCGCCGATTTCGCTCAACTCGCGCGACAGGCGGCAGATGGCCCGAACGCGGCGCAGGGCGGCGCGCTGAACTGGGTGTCGTTTCGCCTGCCGGTGCCGCCGGCCGGCGAGCAGAACTGGCCGCAACCGTTGGCCGAGGCGCTGCTGAAGCTGCCGCAGGGCGGGGTGACGCGCGAGCCGGTGGAAGCGGGCGGCCGATTCTGGATCCTGCGCGTCGACGAGAAGCGTCCGACGCAGATCCCGTCATATGCCGACGCGAAGGACGTGTTGCGCCGCGAGCTCGAACAGGCCGCGGTGCAGAAGGCGACCATCGCGGTGGTCGTCGACCTGCTCAAGCAGGCGCATATCCAGCGATAAGGGACGCGGGCCGCCCGAGGCCGCCATGCCGAAACGGCACGGCGGCGCTCCAGGCCCGGCAGCGCGGCGGCTCAGGGGAACGGGCCGCCGCCCGACCGATGCCGGCGGGCCGCCGGCGTCGCATCGAACGCGAAGCCCATACGAATAGAACAACAGCATGAAGACCGCCTCGACCCGATTCGCCTTGCTCGATCTCGCGCAGCGCATGGCCTTGCGCCATGCCGGCGCGTTCCATCCGCTGGCTCGCCCTCGCGGGTTCGGCACGGCCTTGCCGGTTCGCCGCTATCGCGGCTGGCAGCGTGTGATGGCGGCGATCGTGGCGATCACGACCTTCCTCGGGCCGTTGAGCGTGACCGTCGAGCAAAGCCGCGAGGCGGCCGGCGTGCTCGCGGCGGGCGCCGTGCGCGACGGGTTCACACCGCGCATGCTGGCCGAACTGGCTGCCCTGCGGATCCGGCTCGCGATCACGTCGGCCGAGGCCGCGCCGATCACCGATCCGACCGCGCCGATCCGCTTTCAACCGACCGTCACCCAGAGCACGGGCCTGGGCGGCGGCGTGCCGGTGGTCAACATCACCGCACCCAATGCGGCCGGTATTTCGTTGAACCAGTACCAATCGTTCAACATCGATCCGGTCGGGCTGATCCTCAACAACAGCCTGATGTCGGGCACCTCGCTGACGGGCGGCGACGTGCGCGCCAATCCGAACCTGTCGGGGCGCGCGGCCAGCGTGATCGTCAACCAGGTGACCTCGACGGGCAGCGCGTTCGCGAGCTTGCTGAACGGGCCGCTCGAAGTGTTCGGCGCGCCGGCTGCCGTCGTGATCGCGAATCCGAACGGCATCACCACACGCGGCACCGGTTTCACCAACACCATCGGCGTGACGCTCTCGACCGGCGCGCCGCAATTCCTGAGCGACCTGAACGGAACGCGTTCGAGCTTCGACGATGCGCAGGCGATCGGCTACAGCGTCACGAGCGGCCATATCCAGATCGAGGGCAATGCGGGTGTGAATGGCCCCGGTTCGGGCATCGAGGGGACGGTCGGCACCATCGACCTGATCGGCGAGACGATCGGCGTCAACGCGCCGCTGTACGCCGGCACGCGAATCAACGCGATCGCCGGGCGCCAGTTCGTGCTGCCGGCCACGGTGAGCGCGCAGGGCACGGCCTACGCGACATCCTCGAACGGGGCCGACAATACCGCGGCCGCGATCGGCGCGGCCGACAGCCGTGCGATCGACGCGACGGCATTCGGCGCGATGACGGCGGGCCAGATCCAGGTGATCAGCACCGCGGCCGGGATGGGCGTGCGTGCCGACGCGCAACTGGCGGCCAATGCCGGCGATCTGACCTTGTCGTCGAACGGGGATCTCTCGGTGGCGGGCAGCGCTGCGCAGCAGCAGGTGACGATCCACGCCAACGGCAATGTGACGATGACCGGCGCGCATCTCGGCGTGACCGATTACGCGGTGCAAGCCAATGGCGACGTCACCTCGCAAGGCACGGTCCAGTCGGGCGGCAAGCTCGACATCGATGCCGGTGGCAAGGTTTCGCTGGCCAACGCCCAGGCGAATGGCGACATCACGGTGTCCGGCAACGCAGGGGTGACGCTTGGCGACGTACAGGGCGGCACGACCGTCAGCGCACAAGCAAGCCATGCCGACGGCGATGTGGCCATCGACGGCACGGTGCTGAGCACGAACGGGGTGACGTTGCAGGCGGGCCGGGACATCCGGGTCGCCGGCCAGATCGGCGCCAGCACCGTGCAGGCCAACGCGCAGCGCGGTATCGAGGTGACCGGCACGGTGCAGACCTCGGGCACCGCCACGCTGCAGGCGGCGAGCGGTGATGCGTCGATCGGCGGCAAGCTGATCGCCGGCGATACGCTGTCGATCGTGGCGGGACACGACGTCGAATCGACGGGCGCCTTGCAAACCAACCAGGATTTGCGCCTGCAGGCGGGCAACAGCGCGCGGATCGGCGATGCGCGGGTCGGCGGCGTACTCGACGCACGCGCTCAGGGCACGGCTGGCGGTGGCGATCTGACGGTCGACGGCGATACGCAGGCGGCCGGTGTGGCGACGCTCGCGGCGTCGCGCGACGTCAACGTCACCGGCACGCTCACAGGTGGTTCGACGCTGGCGCTCGACGCGCAGCGCGACGTCGATGTCGGGGCGACGGGCACCGTGCAGGCGGCGAACGCGCTGACGCTCACGGCCCACACCGGCGACGTGAATTCGCAGGGTGCGCTGACCGGCGCAACCACGCTGACGGTCGCAGCGGGCCGGGACGCCGTGCTGACGGGGGCCACGGGCGCGGTTGGCGACACCCTGGTGGATGCGGGGCGCGATCTGACGATGGGCGGCACGCTGGCAGGGCAAGGCGGGGCGCTGTTGAACGCGGGGCGCGACGCGGTGCTGGGCGGCAGCACCGGTTATCTGAAGGATCTGAGTGTTGCGACGGGCGGCAACCTGTCGGTGACGGGGGCGGCGCAGGGCAAGGTGGTGACGCTGACGAGTGGCGGCACGATGTCGCTCAACGATGTGCAGTCGAACGCGTCGCTGGCGGTGGCCGCGAATGGCGGTGCGCTGACGGTGGGCGGCACGGTCACGTCGCTGGCCGACGCCAGCGTGCAAGCGAGCGGCGATCTCGCCGTGAACGGCACGCTGCAAAGCACAGGCCGGCTCGATGCCGGCAGCGGTGCCGATTTCTCGGTGGCCGGCAGCGTCAACACGCAATCCGCCGGCTCCATCGAGGCGGCGCGCGATCTCTCGGTCGGCGGCGTCCTGCAGGCGTCCGAGGCGTTGGCCGCGAAGAGCGGGCGTGACCTGTCGGTGGCGGGCACCGTCAATGCGCTGTCGTCGGCCACGCTCGACGCGGGACGCGCGGCGACGATCGCGGGGCTGGTGCAAGGCGATGGCACGCTTGCGCTGACGAGCGGTAGCGACACGGCGGTCGGCGGCACGCTGACGGCGACGGGCGATCTCGCGTTGCACAACGCGTCCGGTTCGCTGACCAGCACCGGCGCCATCGGCGCGGGTGGCAACCTGCAAATCGATGCGGCCCACGACGTCGACCTCGGCATGGGCGCCACCACGGCGCAGCACGACCTGAACGTGCAGGCGGGCGGCAATCTGAAGGCCGACGGCACGCTGAGCGCGGGCGGCAACGCCGCATTGCGGTCGGGCGGCACACTCGGCGGCGCGGCCACGATGCAGTTCGGTCAGGCGGCGACGTTGAATTCGGGCGGCGACACGGCGCTGACCGGCTCGCTGCGCGGCAACACGGTACAGGTGCAGGCGGCCGGCTCGGCGTCGCTGCACGACGTGCTTTCGGCCTCGACGATGTCGCTCGATGCGGCGCGGAACCTGACCACTACCGGCTCGCTGACCGGCAATGCGACCACCACGCTGCATGCCGGCGCCGATCTCGATGTGCGCGGCACGGTGGCGTCGTCCGACAGCCTGGCACTGAACGCGGGTGGCCGGATCGATTCGACCGGCAGCCTGCGGACGCAACGCGATTTGAGCGTGCAGGCGGGAGACAGCGCACGGATCGGCGACGCCCAGGTGGGCGGCGCGCTCGATGCGCAGGCGCATGGCACGGCGGGCGGTGGCGATCTGACGTTCGACGGCAACACGCAAGTCGCCGGCTCGGGCACGCTCGCGGCGTCACGCGATATCGGCGTGACGGGCACGGTGGCGACTGGCGCGGCGCTCGCGCTCGATGCACAGCGTGATGCGAATGTAGCGGGCACGTTGGCCAGCGGCACGACGCTCGGCGTCGACGCCCAGCGCGACATCAACGTGGGTGGCGCGGGCGTCGTGCAATCCACGGGCGATCTGACGCTCGCCGCGCACGCGGGCGATGTGAATTCGCAGGGCACGCTGACCGGCGCGGCCAAGCTGTCGGTCGCGGCGGGCCAGGACGTGGCGCTGACCGGCGCAACCCGCGCGATCGGCGACACGCAACTGAGTGCCGGTCGCGATCTGACGATCGGCGGCACGCTGGCAGGGCAAGGCGGGGCGCTGTTGAACGCGGGGCGCGACGCGGTGTTGGGCGGCAGCACCGGTTATCTGAAGGATCTGAGCGTTGCGACGGGGGGCAACCTGTCGGTGGCGGGGGCGGCGCAGGGCAAGGTGGTGACGCTGACGAGTGGCGGCACGATGTCGCTCAACGATGTGCAGTCGAACGCGTCGCTGACGGTGGCCGCGAATGGCGGTGCGCTGACGGTGGGCGGCACGGTCACGTCGCTGGCCGACGCCAGCGTGCAAGCGAGCGGCGATCTCGCCGTGAACGGTACGCTGCAAAGCGCAGGCCGGCTCGATGCACAGAGCGGTGGCGCACTGACGGTGCCCGGCACGATCAGCGGCCTGGCTGCGACGACGCTCGCCTCGGCAGGCAACACCGCAGTGGCCGGCACGGTGCAAAGTGCCGGTTCGCTGACGCTGACGAGCGGCGCGGACACGCGCATCGGCGGCACGCTGACGGCAACCGGCGACCTCGCACTGCACAACGCGTCCGGTTCGCTGACCAGCACCGGCACCATCGGCACCGACGGCAATCTGCAAGCTGACGCCGCGCACGACATCGATCTCGGCACGCAGGTGACCACCGCGCGGCAAGACATGACGGTGCAGGCGGGCGGCAACCTGAAGGCCGACGGCACGCTGATCGCCGAAGGTAACGGCAGCCTGACGTCGGGTGGCACGTTGGGCGGTGCGGCCGCGATCGCGTTCGGCCAGCAGGCGATGCTCGCATCGGGCGGCAAGCTTGCATTGACCGGCTCGCTGCGCGGCGACACGGTGCAGGTGCAATCGGCCGGTTCCGCGTCGCTGAACGACGTGCTGGCCGCCTCGACGATGTCGCTGAGTGCGGCGCAAGACCTCACGACGACCGGCAGCGTGCACGGCGGCGCGACGGTCGCCCTGCAGGCCGGCGGCGATCTCGCCCAGCACGGCGATGTGCAGGCGGCCGGCGACACCTCGCTCACCGCAGTGGCCGGCCAGGTGAACTCGACCGGCCCGATCTCCACCAACGGCGCACTCGCGATTTCGGCGGGCAGCGATATCGTGCTGGCCGGGCCGACCGGCGCCGCCAGCGGCATGAGCTTGAGCGCCGCGCGTGACGTGGCGGCCAGCGGCGCGCTGACCGTGCTCGCCAACGACCTGCACATCACGGCCGGCAACAGCGCGAGTCTGGCCGATGTGCAGGCGGCCGGTGCGTTCCGGCTCGAAGCGAACGGCCGGATGGGCGGCGGCGACGCGACGTTCAATGGCACGGCGGCCGTGGTGGGCGATACCACCGTGACGGCCGCGCGCGATGTGGTCGTCAACGGCGTGCTGGCCGGCGGCGGTGACGGCACCGACAGCACGCATGCGCCGACGCAGATCCAGGCCGGTCGCGACGTGCTCGTCAACGGCATCCTCGGCAGCGGCGAGCGGCTGGGCGTGAGTGCCGCGCGCGACATTTCGGTTGGTGCGGGTGGGCAACTGCAATCGACCGGCGACATGACGTTGATGGCGGCCGGCGGGAGCATCGACTCGCGCGGCACGCTGTCGAGCGATGCCGGCCTGACGGCGCATGCGGCGCAGGACGTGACGCTGACCGGCACCACCGGCATCAAGGGCGATACGACGATCGCGGCGGGGCGCGACCTCGCGACGGGCGGCACGCTGGTCGGTAACGGCGGTGCCGCGCTCGACGCCGGGCGCGACCTGACGCTGGGCGGTGCGAATGGCTTCGGCGGCGACGTCGGTGCGCAGGCGGGGCGCGACCTTGCCGTCAGCGGCGCATTGCAAGGCAATGCGGTGGCGTTGACCGCCACCGGCAACGTCACGTTGAACAATGTTCAGGCGAGCTCGACGCTCGACGCGAATGCCAAGGGCGGGGCCTTGACGCTGGGCGGCACGGCCACCGCAATCGGTGCCGCGAGCTTGCAGGCCGGCACGGATCTGTCGATCACCGGGATGCTGGAGGGGGCGAGCGCGTTGAGCCTCGCGAGCCAGGGCGCGACTCGCATCGATGGCACCGTCAAGGGCGCCGCCAATGCCACGCTGCAGGCCGGCCGCGACCTGGCGCTGGCCGGTACGCTGGAAACGGGCGGCGACGCCAGCCTCACGGCTGCCGGCGGGTTGACGCTGGGCGGCAGCCTCCAGGCCGGCGGCAAGAGTGCGCTGCACGCGGGGCAGGATCTCTCGATCGGCGGCACGCTCGGTACGGGCGGTTCGCTCGACCTGCGTAGCGATGCGAACGCGACTGTCACCGGCAGCGTGGCCAGTGCTGCCGACGCCACGCTTGCGGCGGGCGGCGCCATTGCCGTGAACGGCACGCTGCAGGCGGCCGGCCCGCTGGCCGTCACGGGCGGCGCCGACACCTCGGTCGGCGGCGCGCTGGTATCCGCTGGAAACCTGACCATCGCCAATGCCGCCGGCGGGTTCGCGAGCACCGGCACCTTGCAGGCAGGCGGCGATCTGTCGATCGACGCGGCGCACGACGTCGATCTCGGCGCGGGCCGCACCACCACGCTCGGCGACCTGCTGGTGACGGCAGGCCGGAATCTCGGCGCCAACGGCACCGTCATCGCGCAGCATGCCGGCACGCTGACGGCGGCCGGTACGCTCGGCGGCAACGCTGGCTTCTCGTTCGGCGACGCGGGTTCGTTCGGCTCGGGTGGCGACTTGCAACTCGGCGGTTCGGTGCAGGCCGCGAGCGTGACGGCCAACGCGGGCGGCAACGCGACGTTGCACGACGTGACGGCTGCAACGTCGATCCATGCCAGCGCCACCCAGGACTTGCAGGCTACAGGCACGCTTGCCAGTAATGGCACGCTCGCTTTGCAGGCCGGGCGGGATCTGTCGAATACGGGCACGCTGCAGGCGCAGGGCGACATCCGGCTCGACGCACTCGGCGGCGGCATCGCGTCGGCCGGCACGATCGGCGGCAATTCGGCGCTGACGTTGCAGGCCGGTACCGATATCGGCCTCGGCGGCACGACCACGGTGGGGGGCGCCACCACGCTGTCATCCGGGCGCGATCTCGCCGTGACCGGCACGCTGACCGGCCAGGGGGGACTCGATGCGAGCGCCGGTGCCGATCTGTCGGTGTCGGGCAACGCCGCTTCGGCCGGCGATGCCAGGCTCACCGCGGCAGGCGACGTGGCGGTGTCGGGCAGCGTGGGCGGCGACGGGCGCGGCACGATCGCGGCCGGCAACGACATCACCGGAGCGGGCACGCTGTCGTTCGCACAGGCTGCGTCGCTGAATGCGGGTCGCAACGTGGCGCAGGGTGGCCTGATCCAGGGCGATACGGTTGACGTGACGGCGGCCGGGCAGGCCAGCGTCAATAACGTGCAGGCCAACGGCGCGATGACGCTGAAGGCGAACGGTACCAACGGCTCCGGCGATCTCGTGGTTGCGGGCACCGCGGCGGCGGGCGGCACGCTCACGGCGAGCGCGCAGCACGATCTGTCCGTGACGGGCCAGGTGCAAGGCGGCGCCGGCGTCGATCTTGGCGCCGGCACCGATGTTTCGATCGCGGGCGCGGTGCAGTCGGCCGGCGCGATGTCGATTGCCGCGCAGCAAGGCGACCTCGCCGCCAGCGGCGGCATCAACAGCGGTGCGGCCCTGACGATCACGACCGGGCGCGATCTCTCGCTCGGTGCGACCACCAGTGCGCTCGGCGACGCGACGCTGAACGCGGGCCGCGATGCGCTGCTCGGCAATGGTTTGCTGATCGGTGGCGCCAATGGCACGTTGAGTGCGGGCCGTGACCTGACGGGCTCGGGCACGCAGTCGTTCATCGGCGGCGCGCTCGATGTCACCGCGCAGCACGACGTTGCGCTGACGGGCAGCGCACAGGCCGGTTCGCTGAATGTGCAGGCGGGCAACGACGCGACGTTGCACGACGTTGTGTCGAGCACCACGGTGACGCTTTCCGCGCAAGGCAAGGCGGGTGGCGGCGACGCCGCGATCCTCGGCAACGTGGGCGCGGCCGGGGCGGTGTCGGTTGGTGCCGCACGCGACGTGCTGGTGAGCGGCACGCTCGTCAACGGCACCACGCAAGCATTGAACGCGCAGCGCGACGTCGTGATCGGCGGCAGCACGGAGTCGGGCGGCGACATGACGCTGGCGGCGGCCGGCGGCGGCATCGCCGTGACCGGCAACGTGAGCGCGGGCGGCGCGCTCGGCCTGAGTTCGGGCCTCGATACCACGCTGGGCGGCACGGTAACGGCGGCTCATGCGATCAACGTGTCGGCCGGGCAGGACCTGGTGCTCGGCGGCACGCTCGCCGGACAGCAAGGCGGCATGCTCGGTGCCGCGCGCGACATCCACGGTGCGGGCACCACGGCATTCGCGCAGGGCGCGACGCTCGACGCCGGCCACGACGTGACGTTGGCCGGGCCGTTGCAGGGCGGCAGCGTCGCCGTCACGGGCGGCAACAATGTGACGCTCGGCGCGGTGCAGGCGGTGACGGGTACGCTGGCGGTCACGGCCAACGGCACGGCGGGCGGCGGCGATCTGACGCTGAACGGGCCGGTGACGGCGCTTGGTGCGCTGACGGCGCAGGCCGCGCGCGACGTCGCCGTGGTCGGAACCGTCAATGCAGGCGATGCCGCGGCGATAACCGCCGCACGCAACCTCACGGTGGCCGACATCAACGCGGCCGGCAACCTCACGCTCGAGGCCACGGGCGGCGCGCTGCAAGCCGGCAGCCTGACCACGCAACATGACCTGAACGCGTCGTCGGCCGGCACGCTGAACGTGGCGCACAACACCACGGCGGGCGGCAACGCCACGCTGAATGCAGGGAGCGACCTGACGCTGGCCGGCGATATCGCGGCGCAGAACGCCGGTTCGCTGACGAGTGGCGGCGTGTTGACCACCGCCGCGGTGGCATTTGGCCAGTCGGCCAGCCTGAGCGCGGCCAGCGGCATGAACGTGGGCGGCCCGCTGGCGTCGAACGGCGACGTGTCGGCCACGGCCGGCGGCGATCTCGTGGTGGGCACCGTGCAGGCGGGCGGCACGATCGCGCTGCGCGCACAGGGCACGTCCGGCAACGGCGATGTCGAGGTGGGCGGTACGCTGACCTCGGGCGGCGCCACGCACCTCGAGGCGGCGCGCGATGCGATCGTGACGGGCGCGATATCGAGCGGCGCCGCGTTGAGCATCGATGCCGTGCGCAATCTCGCCCTGCACGACACGGCGGGGGCGAACGGCAATCTTGCGTTGACCGCGACGAGCGGCAGCCTGACGGCCGATCGCGCGCTCGTTTCGGGCGGCGATCTGACGGCCACGGCCGGCACCACGCTGGCGTTCTCGCAGGGCACGCTCGTCAACGGCAATACGGCGTTGACGTCGGGCAGCACCATGACGCTCGGCGGCGGGCTGTTCGGCCTCGGCTCGGCCACCCTCCAGGCGGGCGGCGCCATCGACGGCGGCGCGCTGACGTTCGCCAAGGACATCGGCGTGACGTCCGGCGCCGGGTTGACGCTCGGCGAGATCCAGGGCGCCGGGAAGCTGACGGCCACCGCGGCCGGCGACGTGTCGCTCGCCGCGACCACGGCCGTCGGCGACGTGTCGGTCAAGTCGCAGGGGGGCAGCGTCGGCGTGAGTGGCGGGCTGGTTTCCGGTGGCGCCACGCAGGTCGAGGCAAACGGCAACGTGACCGTGACCGGCGGCGTATCGTCATCCGGCGCGATCGATATCCAGGCGCATAACGGCAACGCGACGCTCGATGGCTTGACGTCGAACGCCGGCGCCACCGTGCAGGCCGGCAATCGGGTCGCGTTGAGCGGTACCAGCCAGACCGTCGGCGATCTCTCGCTGTCGGGAGGCGATGTCAGCCTGTCGGGTACGGTCGGCACGTCCGGCAACCTCGGCATCGACGCGCAGCGAGGCGTCGATGCCGGCGGCGCGCAACTCGTCGCCACGCATGACGTACGTCTGAGCGGGCAGACGATAACGTTCGGCAACGTGTTGGCCGGCGGCAATCTCGATGCCCATGCCGGCGGCCAGCTTACGCTCGCGGGCGGCACCGTCGGCGTGCTCGGCTCGGCCACGTTGAGCGGCGACACCGGCATCACCAATGCCGCCAACGTATTGTCGGGCGGCGCGCTGACTGTCACCGCGCCGCAACTGACCAATCAGTCGGGGGCCTCGCTCGCCTCGACCGGCACGACCACGATCACCGCGACCAACTTCTCGAACGCGGGGCTCGTCAACGGCGGCACGACGAAGGTCGAGGTCGGCAACTGGCTCGGCAACAACGGCGGGGCATTGATGGGCGTGGATGCGCTCGTCGTCTCGACCAACCAGCTCGACAATGGCAATGGCGTGGTGTTCGCCGGCAACGCAAGCGCTCCGACCAGCCAGACGGGTGATTTGTCGTTGACGATTCGCGGCGGCAACGGCTCGATCAACAATGCGGGCGGCCAGTTGCTCGCGCAGCGCAATCTCGGCATCGACGCCGAGAACATGGCGTTCGATCCCACCCAGGGGACGATCAGCCAGGGCGGCAATCTGTCGATCACGGCAGGCTCGATCAACGTTGGCGGCACCTGGAACTACGGCGGCCAGAGCGTCATGCTCGACGGGATCGACGGCATCACCAACACCGGCCTGATGACGGGCACGGCCGCACTGACGATGTCGACCGGCGTGTTCCAGAACTACGGGCAGGTTACCGGCTCGAACGTCACGCTGAACGGCATCCTGTCGAACAACCAGGGCGCCATCGTCCACGCGGATACCGCGTTGACGCTCAATGGCGACACGTATAACCGCGGCACCGTGGAGTCGGGCGGCTCGCTCAACGTGACGGGCAGCACCTATGACAATCAGGGCGGCCTGACGCAAGCGAGCGGCGACGCCACCTTCAACCTGGGCGGGGGCGTGCTGCAGAACACCGGCAGCTCGATCTTCGTCGGCAACAACCTGACGATCAACGCGGGCACCGTGATCAACGACCAGACCGCGCCGGGCGCGGCGGTCACGACGTCGTACACGACGGTGGATCCGAATCTCCTGTGGTCGGGGGCGGCAGGTACGTCGACGGTGAACTGGTGGTATTGGGCCGGCGGCGACCACAACTTCACGTATATCCATTCGTCGCAGCATGCGGCCACGCTCGGCGATATTCTCGCGCCGACCGGCGTGACGACGGCAAGCCCCAACTTGCCTGGCTACTACTTGTGCGGCTCCGGCTGCGGGATTACGCCGTCGCAGCCGGTTGCCGGATCGGGCACCGTGACGTTCTATCAGACCGGCACGAACCAGTTGTACGGAAGCGAGCAGTTCTGGCTGGTTGCAAACGGCGCCGTGCCGGCGGGCAGGCCGTCCGTGACGTTCACGCTGCCGACGGTGAGCGTCACCACCACGACGCAGCAGCCCGGCGTGTCGGGCGTGATCTCGGCCGGCAATTCGATTGCGCTGACGGCCAACAGCCTGTCGAACCGCGGTGGCCAGATCGCCGCCCAAGGCAGCGTTCAGTTGAACGTTCAGAGCCTCAGCAATGGTGCGGTGGCGCCTACCTTGACGAATCAGACCGTCGAGGCGGTCGATCCTGGCCAGTACGCGGCATTTCTCAATCAGCTCAAATCGCTGGGCATGATCGTCGCGACCACGCAGCCGGTCGGCGGGCAGACCCAGTTCTGCTTCAACGCGACGGATTGCCCGACCGATTCCAGTCTCACGCAGACATTCACCATCAACACGTCGAGCGCCGCGCCGATCGCCTACGGCACCACCTCGGCGCTGACGGCAACCGGCATGATCGCCGCCGGCAGCAACCTGACGCTGTTGGGCGGCAATCTCGTCAATGCCGGGCTGCTCTACGCCGGCAACAACGTGCTGATCGGGGCGCAAAGCTTCTCGAACCAGGGCGGCAATCAGCAGAACTTCGCGTCGCAGGTCGGGTGCGCCTCCGGCGTGCCGAATTCGGCATGCGGCAATGCCGGCCAGCCGCGCGGCAACAACCCCGACAGCACGAGCTTCAGCTACAACCAGAGCGACGCGACGATCTACGCCGGCCACGACCTGGTGGTCGCCGCCGGCAACATCGACAACACCTACGGCAACCTGCTTGCCGGGCATGACATCGTGCTGGGCGGCGTGGGCACGACCGCCACCTCGACCACGCCCGCGCAGAATCTGACCAACACGTCGGGCAATATCGTCGCGGGCAACAACATCACGCTGAATGTGTCGGGGGCGATCACCAACACGCTGCCGCCACCGGTGCCGGTTCACGAGAACTACGGCAGCCAGGCGCAGTACGCGGGCTGCATGACCGCGGGGGGGTACAAGGAGAGCTACTGCGAGGCCTACGTCGATCAGCAATCCGGCAGCGCTTCGGTGATCAGCGCCGGCAACAAGCTCGACATCAATGCCGGCTCGCTGACCAACATCGGCAGCCTGATCGCGGCCGGCAACGACGCGACGATCGCCGTCTCCGGGCCGGTCGTCAACGAGGCGCAGACGCTCAATGCCTACTGGCACTCGCACTGGGTGCAGGAAACGGGCATGTTCAGCAAGGACAAGCGCCACGATATCTGGGCCTGCGGCTCGGTCGAGGAATGCACGTCGCTGTACGGCAGCGCCTATACCGGCACCGGCGGCCAGATCGATCCGCCCACGCCGGTCGGCAACCTCGCCGCGACGATCCAGGCGCCGAATCTGTCCATTACGTCCGGCGGGCAGATCCAGAACGTCGGCAATGTGATCGGCACGGCGGTGTCGTTGAGCGGCCAGAAGCTCATCAACGGCATCACGCAGCCGAACACCTACACGCCGTCGGTCAACGCGCCGCAACGCGTGATCACGCTGAGTCCGACCACGCTGCCGGGGCTGAACCTGTCGATTCCGCGCACCGTCGGCACGGGCGTCATGCCCACGCCGGTGGCCGGCACGGCGGTGTACGTCGACGGTTCGCTCGGCGGCTCCGGGATCGGCGGCCTTGGCGCGCAGAACCTGCTCGGCAATTTGCCGGCGAGCCTGCAACCCAGCTCGGCGGTGTTCTATTACAACCCGCAGGAGGAGGACCTGCTGTTGCAGCAGGCCGCGCTTCAGCAGACCGGCAAGGCCAGCTTCATCGACGGCCTCAGCACCGACAGCCAGAGCGGCGCGTCGGTGGTCGAGCAAGAGAAGGCGTACCTGTATCAGAACGCCATCGACTACGCGAAGCAGAACAACCTGCAACTCGGCCAGGCGCTGACGCCGACGCAGGTCGATCAGCTTTCGCAACCGATGCTCTGGTACGTCGAGCAGACCGTGCCCGACCCGAGTTGCCAGGCGACCGGCACGGGCGTGTGCCCGACGATCACGGCGCTGATGCCGCAGGTCTATCTGCCGAAGGACGTGGGCGCGATGTCGGCCGGCGGCAATATCACTGGCGATGACGTCACGCTGTCGTTCAACAAGGACGGCCAGGGCAGCGTGCTGAACACCGGCAACATCTCGGCAACCGGGACGTTGAGCGTCGATACGCAGACGCTGACCAATCAGGCCAATCAGGTCAACGTCGGGCAGATCTGGCAGAAGGTCGACGGCGGCTACCTCGATACGACCGGCACGACAGTCCAGCCTGGCGGCTTCATGAGCGCGGCCAACATGGACCTGAACGTGCAGGCGCTGAACCAGATCGGTGGCGCGCTGCAACAGCTCAACCCGGACGGCACGGTCAATCAGGCCGGGACGCAGGCATTGCTGGCGCAATTGCAGGCTCAGTTGGGGGGCAACTTCACGCAGACGTCGGTGAGCGACAACCTGCATCAGGACTTCGTGAAGGAAGGCGGGTCGTTCGGGATGGACCAGATCGGCATGATGGTCGTCATGGTGGTGGCGTCGATCCTGACCTACGGCGCGGCGACTGCGGCGATCGGTTCCTTTGCGGCGGCCGGCTCGACGTTCGCTGCGGCGGTGGGCACGACGGGGGCGGGCCTGGGCAATGCGATGTTGTCGGCCGCCATTGCCGGCGTGGTGTCGAGCAGTGCCGGGCAGTTGGTCGGCACCGGCAGGCTCGACGTGGGCAGCGCGTTCGAAGCGGGGGCAATCGCATCGATCACCGCGGGGCTGATGAACGGCATCACGTACAGCAGCCAAACCGGTTTGGGTTTCACGACGCAGCCGATCGAGCAAGGTGCGGCCGCGCAGAGCCTGGCGAATCTGTCCGGCGTGCATCCGGTGGTGGGCACGGGCACCAGCCAGGCGGGCGCGACGAGCGCGGCCGATCTGGCGGTGCGTGGCGGCGCGATGCTGGCCGGTGGCGTGATCAATGCCGGGGTGGGGACGGCAATCCAGGGCGGCAGTTTTCTCGATGCGCTGAAGGGGGCGCTGGTGAGTGAGGCGTCTGCGGCGGGCGCGAATGCGATCGGGGATGCTGCGAGTGTTAGCGGATCGCCTATTGAGATGGGCTCGCCGGGGTATTGGTTGGCGCATGCGGCTTTGGGGTGTGCGAGTTCGGCCGCGCTTGGAACCGGGTGTGCCGGGGGGGCTCTGGGCGGTGCTGCCAGCGCGGCATTTTCGCCTGATTTGATCAATGCGATGGATCCAAGTGGCGCGCCGCTGACAACCGGCCAACAGGCGGTGCTTGGCGCGTTTGCGACGCTCGTGGGCGGTGGTCTTGCGGAGCTCGCCAGTGTGGACGTGAACGGTGCGGTGCCGGCGGCGCAGAACGAGGCGTTGAACAACTCAGGCCAGCATCCGGGGCAAGGTGGACTCATCGATGCGATCGTGAGTTGGGCGCAGAATACCTACGGTGACCCGTCAGGTTCGCTCCAGAACTGGGGCAACCAGTTCCTAGGCTTGGTGACCTCTAACAACGGGAAGACGCCTCCGTCCGATCCGAATAACCAGCTGTCGGGTGGGAGCAATGGTAATCCCCCGAATACCGGTGCGGCTCCCGTAACGCCGCCGACAGTGGCTTGTGCGCCGGGCGCGGGATGCGTGGTGACTCCGCCCCTGGTCTCGCCGGGATCCCCGAACAACGCACCGGACAACGCAACTCTGTCGAGTGGGGGCGGCAGCAGCGATTCCAGCAGCACGACGGTAACGCGTCCAACGCCGCGTGGATCGGAAAATGATGTCGGCACGGATCTAGGGCCCGGTTATAACCCTCAAGTCAGTTATCTGAATGGTCAGCAGGTGCCCTATGGCACGCTAGGCAGCGTGCGCCCGGACTTCGTGGCGGCCGATGGGACGGCGAGCTTCGAGGTGAAGAACTACAATATTGCGACGAACTCAAGCGGGCTGGTCAGCAACGTCGCCCAGCAGGCGATTCAGCGCGCTGACAATCTGCCGGACGGCATGCAGCAGCAGGTTGTGATCGATGTGCGCGGGCAAACAGTGACTCTGCAGCAGGAAGCAGCGATCCGACAGGGAATCGTGCTGAAGTCGAATGGCATCATCAGCCCGAATTCAATCCAGTTTAAGAGCCAATGAGAAAAATCGGATTTAGTGGTGGAAGCTCAATAAGTGAGCTTGGTCCAGCTCCGGACATGATGCTGTTCTTCGGTTGCCTGAAGACCTACGCTGAACAAGCGCATCCAGAGCGGGACTGGAGGCTACTGACGGACAGATTGTATCGCCGCTATCTGCGGCTGGATGAGCTCGAAGATGCGTTACTGCTGATGGAACAGGCTCGTCGGATTTTTGCGGAGTTGCCTGCGTCTGCGATCGACTGGGATCCATCGATGCGCGGGGATGCGGAAAAGACTTGGCTGGATCCAAGCCGATCGACGTTGGCGGACGTGTTTAGCAGATACTTCGAGAACTTTGTGCGATGCGTAGAGTCAGCCCGTATCAACTATGAGACGTTTAAATCTTACGCGGGATACTCGTATGAGCCGGTTCGAGTAGTGATCTCGGATCTGCCGGGCTTTGCGCGAGACAAAAACAAGCCGCTGGCTGAATACGATGCCCTGGAAGGCAAACCTTTCTGGCTGCAATGATCCGGCGCCTCGCCCATTGTCAATCCCTGATCGTTTATCGTTTCCACGGTAGCGCGGGATCGGTGGCCCGGGAGTTTGAGCAGGGCGCGCAAGCGCCCAAGGTTTGGGGTTGGCAGCCGGCTTGGCCGGCCTGACCCACCAACTGGCCGCCTTGACGGGTGGGACGGACTTGGCAGTGCCAGCAGCCCAGGCGGCGACAACGGGTGATCGCGAGGGCCTGCCGTGGGCGCGGTAGCCGCAGTAGGCTTGGCTCTTGTCGTTGGAATGGCCGAGCGCCTGCGCGATCGCAGCGCGGCCGTGACAAGTGCGGAAACCTCGTTATGGCATTTCCAGGGAAGTTGAAATGAACGCAATCAGAGCAACCGCAACGGAGTAGATGAAGCGGGATCTGCTTCGGGAAGCCGAAAATCTGTTTTCCGGGGATGGCGGCAACGTCCTCGCACTCACAGTACGCCGCTTCTTTCCTGATTTGGTTCAGGCTTTTGTCTTGTACTGGTTGCCGGAACAGGCAGAGGACATCTACTGGCTGCTGGTTAGTTCGACAGAAATCGCGAAGATTGAGATTCCGCGAAATCAAGACGCTGGCGAGTGCGCTGCAACTTTGGAAATGGTGAGCGTTGACGCTTACAGTAACCGACGGCTTTCTCGGGACGTGCGGCGAAAGATGGAGGTTGCACTCGCGCTGATCTCGGACAGGCGGATCTGATTGGCCTCTCTGCAACCAAGTTGGCACGATCACGCAGACGAGCTACAACAACACCGCGTTCAATGCCGTTACGACCTCAATCGCGGCACTGAGCGGCGGCCTCGTTGCGGGATTGGCGGGAGCTAATGCTCAGGCCGGGGTAACGTGGGCCGAAAATGAAGCGCTGAACAACACGGAGTCGACGAAATCCATTACATCGAGCGTCGTTCAGAGCGTGCTGTATGGGATGATGCCGTGGTTACCGGGTAACCCGTTGACGCAGGCGGTGGGTTCGACAATTACGTCGACCGCGCAAGGCGTGATGTCGCAGATTCAAGCGAACTACGGCGGGCAAACGCCGCCGGCCGATGCGAGCAATCAACTGGCTAACGGGAACGATGGCGGCAACAATACGCCACCAACGGCGACGGCGGTGGTGACGCCGGCACCGTGCCCGGTAGGTCCAGGTGCATGTGGGGTGGTGGTGAGCCCGATCGTCACGCCGGGTGCACCGATCTTGTCGAGCGGGAATGGGGGAGGTGATTCGGGTAGTGGCTCTGGTGGTCAAGGCTCGGCTACAAATACGGCGGATGGATCCAATGTCGGGTGCGCTAACACTACAATTGGCAGGAGCATTCCGAATTCGGCAGTTGGCTTTACGCGGGATCAATTCGAGCAAAGTCTCTCGAATGCAGGATTCACCGCAGCGCCGAAGGGCGGCGCGAATGATGTAACCGTCTACACAAACGGAAACATCCAATATACGGTTCGGAATAATGCGAGTTCGACCGGTGGACCTTCTGTTGACTATTGTGTCAACGGCAATCTTGTGAGCAAGATTCGATTGAATGGACAGTGAGATGAAATACGTTTCGGATGCTGATTTTTACCAGCGCTTTGTGGACCAAGCAACAAGCCTGATGTCGTGGCAGGTCGGGGACGCTCCGTCTTGCATGTCGCGACGGTACTTCGACTGGCTCGAATTCCTTGTGAAGGGTTTCTGGACATATATTGTTGAACTGGCACGGCTGAGTGGGGATACGACGATCTATTTCTACGATATCGAGCAATCGAAGACTTCTGTCTTTGCGAAAAGATTTAGCGTCTATCCACTTGTTCAATTGGATGTAGGCATGTCTGAGGCGGAATATATCGCGGCCCTCAATGAAGAGCCGGGAAACGTGCAAGGGGAAACGTTCGCCGTTGCGAATACGAACTCGTATCTCATATTTCCACCTTCGAGAAAATGGCGCGTACTGGGGGAGTATTCGATCGAGACGGCCGAGCTAGTGTCGAGCGTGGGTGCTCCGGCGGACGCAATGTTCCCACATGACTTTTGGGATGAGGCCGAAGCTTTGCTCCGCATCAAATCGGCGAAGTGACACTGGGACGTGTTAGGGATTTCGTGTGCAGAGGTCGGTTAAAAATTCTCAGCTGATGGCGGAGGTAAATCGTTCACCAAACAGAATGGCGAACTAATTGACAGCTTGCCGTCAGGTAATAGGCGGCATCTTCCAATTCTTTTCGATGTTGCGCAAGGCCAGATACAGCAGTTTGCTGGCGGTCTCGTCGCATGGAAAGTGGTCGCGATTCTTGACGATCTTGCGCAACTGCATGTGCATGCTCTCAATCGCGTTGGTCGTATATATAATTCGACGCACCTCGGGCGGATAGGCGAAGATCCCACAATAGTGTCGTTTCGAAGTGCTCTCGCCTGCCGATTGAGGGCGGAATTCGTCATAATTAATATGAAGCGTTGCCACAAGTAGCATGGGTGGGCGGCCTCAACAATCAAGTGAAAAGTTTTGTTAATTTGGTCGCAACGCAGAATTTTCATAGGCGAGCAGTTAAAATGGACCTATCCGCATTTTCGTGGGCGAGGCAGTAAAAATCCTCGTATTCAACAAAATCTGCCTAAACCGACCACGAAACAGCATAGCAAACGGATTCATCGCAGATTCCCAATCGAAATGGAAGATCGCCGGTCAGGCTTTAGATCCGAGCGACGAGCCGTCTAAATAACACCCGCCCCCCCCACCTCCGGCACATACCCCGCCACCGCCTCCTCATACAACGCCCCCATCGTCACCGCCGCCGCAATCGCCGCCTCATCGCGCTCGCCAGTCAACATCCCCCAGCGCCGATACTGCGCCATGAACCACATCCCATCCTCAGCCAACGGCCGATTCGTCGCGCCGCCATCATGAAACCGCACCGGCGCAGGCGTTTCCGCAAACGGCCCCACGCCATAGTCACCCAGCAACCGAGGCAGAATCTGCGAAACCGGCACCCCGAGCGCATCGGGTTCCGACAGCCACTCGGCCGCCCGCGCGCGATTGCCCGGCAGATCGAGCCACGCGCAGGCATCCACCAGCGTGCGAATCAACGCTCGCGCCGTGTTCGGATACAGCGCCGCGAACTCGCGCCGGCACGCCAGCGCCTTCTCGGGGTGATCGCGCCACACCTCGCTGGTCGCGGCCACGGTGCGGCCCGCGCCTTGCGCCTCGGCCACGGCGTTCCACGGCTCGCCCACACAGAAACCATCCAGTTCGCCGCACGCGAGCGCGTCGGCCATCCCCGGCGGCGGAATCACGATGCTGCGGATGTCGTGCAACGGGTCTACCCCATGCGCGGCCAGCCACGCATACAACCACATAGCATGAGTGCCGGTCGGAAACGTCTGCGCGAACACCGGCTTGCGGCCAAGCGTGGCGAGCGCGGCGCGCAGATCGCCGCCAGCGTGCCACGCATCGGCGAGCCGGTTCGAGAACGTGATGGCCTGCCCGTTGCGGTTCAGCACCGACAGCACGGCCAGGTCGGCGCGCGGCCCGCCGATGCCGAGCTGCACGCCATACACAAGGCCGTAGAGCGCATGCGCGGCGTCGATCTCGCCCATCAGCAGCTTGTCGCGGATGCTGGCCCACGACGGCTGGCGCTCCAGCGTCAGCGCAAGGCCATGCCGTTCGCCGAGCTTCAGGCGTTGCGCGACGACCAGCGGCGCGGCGTCGCTCAAGGCGACGAAGCCGAGCCGCAACTCGCGGCGTTCGGGCGGCGGAAAAGTCGGTTGGTTCATGCTTCACCATCGGGATTGCGTGATGCGACGAGCAGCTGACGCGCCGCTTCGACGATCTTGATGCCCTGATCCATCGCGCTGCGGCGCAGCGTGGCATAGGCATCGTGTTCGGAGAGCCGGCGCGTTTCCATCAGCAGGCGCTTGGCGCGGTCGATCAGCTTGCGGTCGGCCAGTTCGTTCTCGACCTCGGCCAGCCGGCGGCGCAACGCTTCGTCGTGCGAAAAGCGCGCGAGCGCGACCTCGATGATCGGCGCGAGCCGCTCGGCCGACAAACCTTCGACGAGATAGGCACTGACGCCGGCGCCCACGGCCGCGCGGATCAACTGCTGATCCGAATCGGGGCTGAACATCAGCACCGGGCGCGGCGCGCGCGCGTGCATCACGGCCAGTTGTTCGAGCGTGTCGCGCGACGGCGATTCGGTGTCGATGATGACGACGTCGGGCCGCTCCTTCTCGACCACGGCGGGCAGCCGCGCCGGCGTGGCGACCTCGTCGAGCATCTCGTAGTGGAGCCGCGCAAGCGTGTCGCGCAACTCGCCGATCGGCTTGTCCGTATCGGTTACGAGCAGCACGCGCAGCGGGCGGGTGGCGTCGTTCAGTCCCATGAGGCTTGCGCGGAGTGAAGCCGCGCCGACCACGGCGCGTGAAACCGGGCGAACCGCGCCGCACAGCACATGGCGAAAGCGGCGAACGCGGCGAGGGCGACGAAACGAAACTCAGGCCGCATCGGACAGCGCCCCCGGAGCCTGCGTTCCGAGCGATCGTTGCGCATCGACGGCAACCGGCGGCAGCATCGCCAGCGCCTCGCCGATCGCCTGCCCGACGAGGATCACGGCCGGGCTGCCGAGCCCGGCCTCGACGGGGCCGCTGGCGAGTGCGGCCAGCGCACCCGTCCAGTGGCGTGCCCGCGCGGTGCCGGCCCATTCGACGACGGCGGCCGGCGTGGCGGCGTCGAGCGTGGCGAGCAGCCCGGCGGCCACGCTGGCGATACGGCTCATGCCCATGTAGACGACCAGCGTGGTGCCGCTGGCCGCGAGCGCGGCCCAATCGGGCTCGCCGTGATCCTGCAGATGCGCGGTGACGAACGTGACGCCCTGGCAATGGCGGCGATGCGTGAGCGAGACGCCGAGTTCGGCGGCGGCCGCGAAGCCCGACGAAATGCCGTTGATGATCTCGATGCGAATGCCGGCCGCGTGCAGCGCGCTCAATTCCTCGCCGGCGCGGCCGAACAGCAGCGCGTCGCCGCCCTTGACGCGCACCACCTGCAAGCCGCGCAGCGCATAGCGACGCATCAGCTTTTCGATGAACGCTTGCGGCGTGGAGCGGCAGCCGCCGCGCTTGCCGACGCGCACGATGCGCGCCTGCGGGGCCAGCTCGGCGACGGCGGGATCGACGAGGTCGTCGATCAGCACCACGTCGGCGGCGGCCAGCGCGCGGGCCGCCTTGATCGTCAGGAGATCGGGGTCGCCGGGGCCGGCGCCGAGCAGCGTGACCTTGCCAGTGGGGTTCGTCATGTTCGTATTGCGTTCCAGTGAGGCGCACGACGCGGCGCGCGCCGCCGGAACCGCACGGCGTCGCGCGCCGGCCATGCGGCCGGGCGTTGGGGACGCCATTGTCCGGAGAGGCCGCTGCGTTGCCGCGCGGCCCGAATCGTCGGTATTGCGGGCGCCGACATCGTTGCCGGCGCGTGCTCTTTATTGCAATAAGCGCGCCAGCTCGATCGGGCTGGCCGATGCGCCGCCTTTCGCCATGGTTCGCCGCGCCGCGCAGCCCCATCCGAGCGAGGCCGCGCGGCATGTCCGGCATCGTGCAATCGGGCCGCCGTCGCTTCGCCTCGGCGTGCATCCGCACCCGCTTGCGGTGCATCGCCGCCGCACGGGCACAGTGCTGCGCCGCACCAAGTCTGTGCGACGGTGCGTCACAACGCGACGCACCGCGATCGCGCCCCGACCGGCGAAATCGCCGCAAACCCTTGCCAGCATTCAATCGCTCGGTTCTGGCACGGCGCTTGCAATGCATGGCTCGAGCGCATCAACGGCGATGTGCTCCGCAATACGGCATCACTGCAACACCGAATATCGAGCGGCCCGGCAACGGGCTTTCTGGGCAACGGCGTCCTGTGCATCCGGTCTTTCGACCGGGTTCTCAGGGCGCCGTTTTCGTTTTTGGGTTACCCACATGATCAACAAGGCCACCCGCATCGACCTGTTCAGCCTGCGCACCGTGCAGATGCGCGCGTTCCATCTGACCTGGATGGCGTTCTTCGTCTGCTTCTTCGCGTGGTTCGCCTGCGCGCCGCTGATGCCGCTGATCGCCAAGCAGTTCCACCTGAATGCCGGCCAGGTCGCCGACATCAATATCGCGGCCGTGGCCGCGACGATCCTGGTGCGCCTGCTGGTCGGGCCGCTGTGCGACCGCTTCGGCCCGCGCCGCGTCTATACCGGCCTGCTGGTGCTCGGCGCGATTCCGGTGATCGCGGTGGCGTTCAGCCACGACTACTGGACGTTCCTGATCTGCCGCCTCGGCATCGGCGCGGTGGGCGCGAGCTTCGTGATCACGCAGTACCACACCTCGGTGATGTTCGCGCCGAACGTGGTGGGCACGGCCAACGCCACCACCGCGGGCTGGGGCAATGCCGGCGCGGGCGCGGCGCAGGCGCTGGTGCCGCTGCTGGTGTCGGCCGCGCTGATGCTCGGCTTCGGCGACGGTTCGGCCTGGCGCGCGGCGCTGGTGGTGCCGGGCATCGCGATGCTGCTGATGGCGGTGGTCTACTGGCGCGGCACGCAGGACACGCCGCGCGGCGACGTGCTCGCGCTGCGCGCGCAAGGCGAAACCGTGGAGAGCGGCAAGAAGGGCGGCTGGGGCAGCTTCGTCGCGGCCTCGCGCAACTACCGCGTGTGGATGCTGGCGATCACCTACGCCGCCTGCTTCGGCGTGGAAGTGTTCATCCACAACATCGCCTCGCTGTACTACGTCAATCACTTCCAGTTGTCGCTGAAGGATGCGGGCTTCGCGGCCGGCATCTTCGGCTTGCTCGCGCTGTTCGCGCGTGCGCTCGGCGGCGTGCTGTCGGACCGCTTCGCCGCGCGCCGCGGCCTGGCCGTGCGCTCGCTGCTGCTGGCGGTGCTGATCGCCGGCGAAGGCCTCGGCCTGCTGGCGTTCGCCCATGCGGGGCAGGTGGGCACGGCGGTGCTGGCGATGGTGGCGTTCGGCCTGTTCACGCACATGGCCTGCGGCGCGACCTACGCGCTGGTGCCGTTCATCGATCGCAATTCGCTGGGCGGCGTGGCGGGCATCGTCGGCGCAGGCGGCAACGTGGGCGCGGTGGCGGCCGGCTTCCTGATGAAGGGCGTGGGCGACGTGCAGACCACGCTGTCGGTGCTCGGCGCGGTGGTGCTGGTCACCTCGCTCTGCGCGATCGCGGTGCGCTTCAGCGCCGAACACATGGCCCGCGAGGCGGCGCTGCGCGCCAGCGCGCTGGCCGCGAACGCCGTCAACTGATCCGGGCTTACGGGAGAACCCATCATGAACATCGTCGTCATCGGTCACGGGATGGTCGGCCACAAGCTGCTCGAATGCCTCGCCGCGCAGGCTCACGACACGGCGCCGCGCGTCACGGTGCTCTGCGAGGAGCCGCGCCCGGCCTACGATCGCGTGCATCTGTCGGCCTTCTTCTCGGGCAAGTCGGCGGACGAGCTGTCGCTGGTCGCGCCGGGCTTCTTCGAGGCGCATCCGCATCTCGCGCTGCGCCTGGGCACGGCCGCCGCCTCGATCGACCGCGCCGCGCGCACGGTCACGCTGGCCGACGGCGAAACGCTCGGCTACGACAAGCTGGTGTTCGCGACCGGCTCGTCGCCGTTCGTGCCGCCGGTGCCGGGCCGCGAGCGCGACGATTGCTTCGTCTACCGCACCATCGAGGATCTGCTCGCGATGCAGGAATGCGGCGCGCGCGCAAGCTCCGGCGTGGTGGTGGGCGGCGGCCTGCTCGGCCTCGAATGCGCGAAGGCGCTGCGCGACATGGGCCTCGACACGCACGTGGTGGAATTCGCGCCGCGCCTGATGGCGGTGCAGGTGGACGACGGCGGCGGCAGCATGCTGCGCGGCCGCATCGAGGCGCTCGGCGTGCAGGTGCATACCGGCAAGAACACGCTGGAGATCGTCGATGGCGAGGCGGGTACGCATCGCATGAAGTTCGCCGACGGCACGCACCTCGACACCGACATGATCGTGTTCTCGGCCGGCATCCGCCCGCGCGATCAACTGGCGCGCGACTGCGGCCTGGAAATCGGCCCGCGCGGCGGCGTGGCGATCGACAGCGCCTGCCGCACCAGCGATCCGGATATTTACGCGATCGGCGAATGCGCGGCCTGGAACGGCCAGACCTTCGGCCTGGTCGCGCCGGGCTACGACATGGCGCGCGTGGTGGCCGCGCAACTGGCGGGCGGCGACGGCACGTTCGCCGGCGCGGACATGAGCACCAAGCTCAAGCTGATGGGCGTGGACGTGGCCAGCATCGGCGACGCGCACGCGAAAACGCCGGGCTGCCGCGTGGTGCAGTACGCGGACGGCCGGCGCGAGGTCTACAAGAAGCTGGTGACGTCGGCCGACGGCAAGCAGTTGCTCGGCGCGGTGCTGGTGGGCGACGCGGCCGAGTACGGCACGCTGCTGCAGATGATGCTGAACGCGATCGCGCTGCCGGCCGAGCCGGAAACGCTGATCCTGCCGCAATCGGACGGCGCGGCCAAGCCGGGCCTGGGCGTCGACATGCTGCCGGCCGGCGCGCAGATCTGCTCGTGCAACAACGTCTCGAAGGGCCAGCTGTGCGAGGCCGTGGCGAACGGCGCGACCAGCATCGGCGCGCTGAAGAGCTGCACCGGCGCGGGCACCTCGTGCGGCGGCTGCGTGCCGCTCGTCACGCAGGTCATGAAGGCCGAGATGAAGAAGCAGGGCCTGGCCGTCAACAACCATCTGTGCGAGCACTTCGCGTATTCGCGCCAGGAGCTGTATCACCTGATCCGCGTGGAAGGCATCCGCAGCTTCGGCGAACTGCTCGCGAAATACGGCACCGGCCTTGGCTGCGACATCTGCAAGCCGACCGCCGCCTCGATCCTGGCCTCGTGCTGGAACGAGTTCGTGCTGAAGACGGAGCACGCGAGCCTGCAGGATTCGAACGACTACTACCTCGCCAACATCCAGCGCGACGGCACCTATTCGGTGGTGCCGCGCATGCCGGGCGGCGAGGTCACGCCGGAAGGGCTGATCGCGGTCGGGCAGGTGGCGAAGAAGTACAAGCTCTACACCAAGATCACGGGCGGCCAGCGCGTGGATCTGTTCGGCGCGCGCGTCGAGCAACTGCCGCTGATCTGGGAAGAACTGATCGAGGCCGGCTTCGAATCGGGCCACGCCTACGGCAAATCGCTGCGCACCGTGAAATCGTGCGTGGGTTCGACCTGGTGCCGGTTCGGCGTGGGCGATTCGGTGGGCCTCGCGATCGATCTGGAAAACCGCTACAAGGGCCTGCGCGCGCCGCACAAGATCAAGTTCGGCGTCTCGGGCTGCACGCGCGAGTGCGCCGAGGCGCAGGGCAAGGACATCGGCGTGATCGCCACCGAGAAGGGCTGGAACCTGTACGTGTGCGGCAACGGCGGCATGAAGCCGCGCCACGCCGAGCTGCTGGCCTCGGATCTCGATCGCGACACGCTGATCCGCTACATCGACCGCGTGCTGATGTTCTACGTGCGCACCGCCGACCGGCTGCAACGCACCAGCACCTGGCGCGACAACCTCGAAGGCGGCCTCGATTATTTGATCGACGTGGTCGTCAACGACACGCTCGGCCTCGGCGAAGAACTCGAAGCGCAGATGGCCCACGTGGTCGCCACCTACGAATGCGAATGGAAGAAGGCCGTGACCGATCCCGCCACGCGCCGCCGCTTCCGCCACTTCGTCAACAGCGAATCGGCCGACGCGACCATCGCGTTCGTCGAGGAGCGCGGGCAGATCCGCCCGGCCAACGAGGCCGAACGTGCCGCCGCCGCGCTGGAAGCGGCCGCCGCTGCCGCAGTCGAACCCGCGACGGCCTGAGCGCCGCAGCACGCCTGACCCGAATCGAGGAATACGCAATGCAAACCCAATCGACCCCGACGTCCCCCGCCGCGAACTGGACGCCCGTTTGCCCGCTGCACGACATCGTGCCGAATACCGGCGTGTGCGCGCTCGTGAACGGCGGCCAGGTCGCCGTGTTCCGCGTGGAAGGCCGCGACGGCGCGACCGGCATCTACGCGATCGACAACATCGATCCGCTGTCGCGCGCCGCCATCCTGTCGCGCGGCCTGGTGGGCAGCCTCGGCGAGCGCGTGGTGGTGGCCTCGCCGCTGTTCAAGCAGCACTTCGACCTGCGTACCGGCGAATGCGTCGAGGCGCCGGAGAAATCGGTGGCCGTCTACGCCTCGCGCGTCGAGGACGGCTTCGTGTGGGTCGGCACGGCCTGACCCGCGACGCCATCGTTACGGAGTGCGCATGACCAGCACAGGCGGCACGAGCGTCAAGACGGTTTGCCCGTATTGCGGCGTGGGTTGCGGGATGGTGCTGCACGTCGAGGCGGGCGAGGTGGTCAAGGTGTCGGGCGACACCGAGCACCCGTCCAACTTCGGGCGGCTGTGCACCAAAGGCTCGTCGGCGCACGTCGCGCTGCGTCACGCGGGGCGGCTCGAAACGGCCTACCTGCGAGAGGCGCGCGAGCACGATCCGGCGCCGCTCGCGATGGACGACGCGATCCGCGAAACCGCGCGCCGCCTGCGCACGCTGCTCGACGCGCATGGCCCGGACGCGCTGTCGTTCTACGTGTCGGGGCAGATGTCGATCGAGGCGCAATACCTCGTCAACAAGCTCGCGAAGGGCTATATCCGCACCTCGCACGTCGAATCGAACTCGCGGCTCTGCATGGCGAGCGCGGGCAGCGGCTACAAGCTCTCGCTGGGCGCGGACGGCCCGCCAGGCTCGTACCAGGATTTCGATCGCGCGAACCTGTTCTTCGTGATCGGCGCGAACATGGCCGACTGCCATCCGATCCTGTTCCTGCGCATGATGGATCGCGTCAAGGCCGGCGCGAAGCTGATCGTGGTCGATCCGCGCCGCAACACCACCGCCGACAAGGCCTCGCTGTTCCTGCAGATCAAGCCCGGCACCGATCTCGCGCTGCTCAACGGCCTGCTGCACCTGCTGCACGCGAACGGCCGCACCGATGCCGCGTTCATCGACGCGCACACCGAGGGTTGGGACGCGATGCCGGCGTTCCTCGCCGACTACACGCCCGAGAAGGTCGCCGCGATCACCGGCTTGCCGGAGGACGAGATCCGCCGCGCCGCGCAGATGATCGGCGACGCGCCGGACTGGATGAGCTGCTGGACCATGGGCCTGAACCAGAGCACGCGCGGCACCTGGCACACCAACGCGATCTGCAACCTGCATCTGGCGACCGGCGCGATCTGCCGCCCCGGCAGCGGGCCGTTCTCGCTGACCGGCCAGCCGAACGCGATGGGCGGGCGCGAGATGGGCTACATGGGGCCGGGCCTGCCGGGCCAGCGCAGCCTGCTCGACGCGTCCGATCGCGCCTTCGTGGAATCCATCTGGCAACTGCCGGCCGACACCTTGCGCCCCGAGGGCGGCGGCGGCACCGTCGACATGTTCAAGCAGATGGCGGCCGGCGAGATCAAGGCCTGCTGGATCATCTGCACCAACCCGGTGGCGACCATGGCGAACCGCGCCAACGCCATCGCCGGCCTGCAGGCGGCCGAGCTGGTGATCGCGCAGGACGCGTTCCTCGACACCGAAACCAACCGCTACGCCGACATCCTGCTGCCGGGCGCGCTGTGGGCCGAGGCCGACGGCGTGATGATCAACTCCGAGCGCAATCTCACGCTTACGCAGCAGGCCATCGCGCCGCCCGGCGACGCGCGCGCCGATTGGGCGATCGTGGCCGCCGTGGCGCGCGAGATGGGTTTTCGCGAGGCGTTCGACTACACGTCGGCCGAGCAGGTGTTCGACGAGATCGTGCGTTTCTCGAACCCGAAGACGGGTTACGACCTGCGCGGCGCGAGCCATCGCGCGCTGCGCGCCACGCCGATCCAGTGGCCGTGTCCGCCCGGGGACGGCAACGACCGCCATCCCATTCGCTACCGCAACGACGGCGTCAGCCAGCCGCTGCTGACGCACGAGGACGGCGCCACGCCTGCGCTCGCATTTCCCACGCCGAACGGCCGCGCGCGGTTCTTCGCGCGCCCGCACGGCGACGCGGCGGACCTGCCCGACGCCGAATTCCCGATCGTGCTGAACACCGGCCGCTTGCAGCACCAATGGCACACCATGACCAAGACCGGCAAGGTGGCGATGCTCAACAAGCTGAACCCCAAGCCGTTCGTCGAGGTGCATCCCGAGGATGCGGCGGCGCTCGGCATCGCCGCCGACGACAGCGTCGAGCTGCGCTCGCGGCGTGGCCGCGCGGTGCTGCCGGCGGTGGTGACCGACCGCGTTCAGCCGGGCGCGGCGTTCGCGCCGATGCACTGGAACGACGTGTACGGCGAGGCGCTGTGCGTGAACGCGCTGACCAGCGACGCCGTCGATCCCGTTTCGCTGCAACCCGAACTGAAGTTCTGCGCGGTTTCGCTGACCCGCGTGGACACCGCGCCGCCGCCCCTGCCGCCCGAGGCCGGCGGCGCGGCCTCTGAACCGAACCCGCAGGCCGCGCGCGAAGGCGCGACGGCCACGCACCAGGAATCGACCATGTCAGCCGCTCTCGATACGTTTTCGGCCGCGCTCGGCCTGCACGACCTCGCCGCGCCGCGTCTCAGCGACGCCGAACGCGTCTACGTGGCCGGCTTCGTCAGCGGGCTGCGCGCCGCGCCGGCCGACGGCGTGCCGGTGCTGCCGGCCAGCGCGCCGTGCGCGCCCGCCACGCGGCTGTGGCTCGACGGCATGCTGGCCGGGCTGTACAGCCGCGCGCCGCGCGCCGACGCGCCTGCGTTGCCGGGCGTTGCCGGCGCCGCGGCCCTGGCGGATGGCGCGGCCGACGCCCACGATGCGGCGGCCGGCGTGCGGATCGTCCACGCGCGGCCCAAGGTCGTGCTGCTGTGGGCCTCGCAGACGGGCAACATCGAATCGCTGACCGAGCTGTACGCCACGCTGCTGATGAACGCCGGTTTCGAGATCCGCATCGCCTGCATGGCCGACGCCACGCCGGCCGTGTTCGCGAACGCGCAATACGCGCTGCTGATGACCAGCACGTTCGGCGATGGCGACGCGCCCGACAACGGCGCGGCGTTCTGGGACGCGCTGTCGGCGGCCGGCGCGCCGCGCCTCGACGGCCTGCGCTTCGCCGTGCTCGCGTTCGGCGATCGCAACTACGACGCGTTCTGCGGCCACGGCCGCCGGCTCGATGCGCGCCTGGCCGAACTGGGCGGCGAGCGGCTGGCCGAGCGTGTGGATTGCGACGCGGAATTCCAGCCGGCCGCCGATAGCTGGCTCGAACGCACCATCGCGCGGATCAAGCGTGTCGACGCCGCGCTGCATGCCGTGCCCGACGGCGGTGCGATCCCGTCGCTGCTGCCGACCAAGGCGCGGCCCGCCGCGTCGCGGCTGGTGTCGAACCTGAAGCTGAACCAGCCCGGCGCCTCGAAGGACACGCGCTACCTGTCGCTGTCGGCCGAGGGCGCAGCGCTCGAATACGAAGCCGGCGACGCGCTCGGCATCTGGCCGACCAACTGCCCGGCGGTGGTGGACGAACTGCTGACGCTGACCAGGCTGTCGGCCGACACGCCGGTGGCGGTGGCCGGGGTGGGCGACGTGCGGCTGGCCGATGCGCTCGGCAAGCATCTCGACATCACGCGCCCGCACCCTGATGCGCTTGCGCTGATCGCCGAGCGCAGCCGCAACGGCGCGCTCAAGTCGCTGCTGGCCGACGAACGCAAGGGCGATCTCAAGAACTGGCTCTGGGGCCAGCAACTGGCCGACGTGCTGCACGAATTCCCGGTGGATCTGTCGGCTGCCGACCTCGTCGGCATGCTCAAGCGGATCCAGCCGCGCCTGTATTCGATCGCATCGAGCCCGGCCGCGCATCGCGACGAGGTGCACCTGACCGTGTCGGCGGTGCGTTACAGCAACGGCCGCCGCGACCGCAAGGGCGTGGCCTCGACGTTCCTGGCCGACCGCGCGACCGACGGCGGCGTGCCGGTGTTCGTGCAGAAATCGGCGCATTTCCGCCCGCCCGCGCATGGCGAGACGCCGATCGTGATGGTCGGCCCCGGCACCGGCATCGCGCCGTTCCGCGGCTTCCTGCACGAGCGGCGCGCGCGCGGCGCGAGCGGGCGCAATTGGCTGTTCTTCGGCGAGCAGCATGCGGCCACCGATTTCTACTATCGCGACGAGCTGACGGCGATGCGCGACGACGGTTTTTTGACCGAACTCGACGTGGCGTTTTCGCGCGACCAGGAGGAGAAGGTGTACGTGCAGGACCGCATGCGCGAGCGCGGTGCGGAACTGTGGTCGTGGCTCGATGCGGGGGCGCATTTTTACGTGTGTGGAGATGCGTCGCGGATGGCGAAGGATGTCGATGCGGCGCTGAAGGCGGTGGTGGCCGCGCACGGCGGGATGGACGAGGCGCAGGCCGGGGAGTATGTGGCGAGGATGGCGAAGGAGCGTAGGTATTTGCGTGACGTGTATTGAGTGGGGCGGGGGAGCCCTTGATTTTGTAGTCCACCTATCAAACAACATCCAATCGCCGAATTGGGCGGCGAGGCGCTGGCGCTGAAAGCGGCAATGCGCCGCAGAACGCCCAGCTCGGCGACCTGCTGCGCAACGTCGTGCGACATCGACGCGGACCGCCCACGCGGGCCTGGCGACGGCCAAACGTGCCACCGGTAATACCTCTATAAAGCGCAACGGGAAATCACCCGGCCTGCCGCTGATCCAATCGCTGACAACCCATGAACTTCTCCGACGGGCGGCTCGATGCCGAATCGCTCGCCGAGATGCCGTTGTCGCGCCCGCCAGAAATTCAGAAACATCCAATTCTCATCAGCCCCCGCTTTTTATACACTCGCGACGACTTGAAATAAGACGCGCAACTGCAATGGATGCGCAAATAAAGGGAGACGATGAGCACTTGCAGCCGGCACGGGCAGTTATCAGGGGGCATGTCACGAGAATCCAATCGCAGGGTCGAGCGTCGTCGGCGCGCTGCGCGCAACGCGCTGAAGGCAATGTCCAGCGTTCTGATGATCATCTCGGCGACGACAGCCAACGCGTCGAATCTGGCGAGTCTCGCCAGCGACGCGCTCGCTCACGATGCCGCGTTCAAAAGTGCCGAGGCGGCCTGGCGGGCGGGCATCGAAAAAGCGCCCCAGGGGCGAGCGGGGCTGCTGCCGCAAGTTGGCATACAGCAGGTCATCTATCGCAATGGCATCAGGATTCCAGGGCAGACCATCCCCGGCTATTCGACCAACGGCTTCACCCTCACGTTGAATCAGCCGCTCTTCAACTGGGCTGCGTGGGAAAACTGGCAGCAAGGCCAGCTCCTCGCGATGGATGCCGATCTTGCGTTGGCACAAGCGAAGCAGGACTTGCTGCTTCGCGTTGCCCAAGCCTATCTGGCCGCACTGAATGCGCAGGACGACTTCGCGCTCGCCATCGGCCACCGCAAGGCCGTCGCGGAGCAACTGGCGCTCGCGAAGCGCCGCTTCGCGCTGGGCGATGCGACCATCGTGGATACCAACGAGGCACTGGCCAGCTTCGATGCTGCGCGGGCCGATGAAGTCGCCGCGCAAACGCAACGCGATACACGCTACGCGGCGCTCGAGAAGATGGTCGGCCATCCTGTCGACAGGGTAGATGGATGGCGCGACGACGCGCGTTTGCCACCCGTGTCGCCCGCGGACCTGCAACAGTGGATGGACACGGCCGCCACCGCGGATTACGGGGTGCGTCGAAAATTGATCGCGATCCAGCTCGCCAGCCGGGAGCGGAACAAGGCACGCGCCGGCGACTATCCCACCGTCGCGCTGGTCGGCAACGCCAGCAACGGCAACGCGGCGTATATCAACGGCCAGACGAACTTCTACACGGGCGCGAGCCGGGGCAGCTCCGGCTACATCGGCATCCAGATCTCGTTGCCGCTGACCGACGGCCTGATGACCCGCAGCAAGATCCGCGAAGCGCTCGCGCTGGAAGACAAGGCTCGCGACGATCTGGACGACACGCAACGCAGCGCCCGACTGACGGCCCACGACGCCTATCTGGGCGTTACGCGAGGTTTGGCGCAGACGGAAGCGCTGGCGAGCGCGGTGCGCTCGGCCACCGTCGCGTGGCGCTCGAATCAAACCGGCTACCGGGTCGGCGTTCGCGTGAACGCCGATGTGCTCGACGCGGGAGACAAACGCTACCGGGCACAGCGCGACCTGGCGCGCGCCCGTGCGGAAACGCTCGCCCAAGCGCTGAAGCTGAAAGCGAGTACCGCCGATCTGAGCGAGGCCGACCTTGCCGCCCTCGACGCACTGCTGATCGCGCCCACGCCCGCTGCTGCACGGAGCCTCGGCGCATCGGGAGCGCATTGATGCATCAACTCGTCAAACGCCATCTGCTGATCGCAGCCGCATTCGGTATCGCGTCGAATCTGTTGCTGCTGACGCCGACCCTCTATCTGCTCCAGGTGTATGACCGCGTGCTGCCGAGCCAGAGCATTCAAACGCTGCTGATGCTGATGGCCTTCATGGCGATCGCACTCGGGATGAACCTGGGTGTCGATCTCGCCCGCAGCCGGATCTTGTCGGACCTGGGCGTGCAGATCGGCAACCGGCTTGAAGCACTTGCGTTGCAGGCGCAAATTGCCGCTCACGCTCATCGGCAGCCTTCACGCGCCATCGCGAGCCAGGGCGATATCAATACGCTGCGGGCGTTTCTCGCGGGGTCCGGTGTCATCGCGTTTTTCGATGCGCCGTGGCTGGTGGTCTACGTGGTCGTCATCGGCCTGTTTCACTGGTCGCTGGCGCTGATTGCGGTGATCAGCGCGCTGTTGTTGATTGGCGTCGCGCTGGTCAACGACCGGCTCACGCGCAAGGGCATCGTGTCTTATCTCGCGCGGCAGCGGGAGACGGATTCGTTTTACCAGCAGCTCATTCGCAATGCCGAAGTCATGACCGTGCTGGGCATGGCGGATAACCTGGTGGGCGCCTGGGATGCGCGCAAGCGCGACTACATCGCCGCGCAGCGCGACGTGTCGGATCGCAGCGCGTTCTACCGCGACCTGACCAAAGGGCTGCGGCAGGCGATTCAGGTGATCACGATGGCTGCCGGCGCATGGCTCGTGATTGCGGGCCATGCGACACCTGGCGTGATGCTTGCCACGACCATCCTGCTCGGCAAGGCGCTGGCGCCGATCGAACAATTGATCGGCAACTGGAAGCAGGCCGGCGAACTGCGTGAGGCGTGGCCTCGTCTGGAGGCGCTGCTCGCCGCTCAGGCCGAGGTGGAACCGATCGCGCTGCCTCCACCGACGGGGGAAATCCGGGTCGAACAGATCGCGTTCAGTGTGCCGTCGCGAACGCCGGGCCTGGGAAGGCTGCTGCTGCGCGGCATCCATTTCACGCTGGCTGCGGGCCAGACCTTGGTGATCACGGGGCCCAGCGCGTCCGGCAAGTCGACGTTGCTGCGAGTCATCGCGGGGCTCTGGCGCCCGCAGGCGGGTGCGGTGCGGCTCGACGGCGCCGACGTGGCGCAGTGGCCCCGGGCTTCGCTGGGCCGGTATCTCGGGTACGTGCCGCAGGACGTCGAACTGTTCGCGGGCACCGTCGCGGAAAACATCGCGCGAACCGCCAAGCCTCTTCCGCTCGATTCGGCCGCAATCGTCCGGGCCGCCCAGCGGGCGGAGGTTCACGACATGATCTTGAATCTCCCCGACGGTTACGAGACGCCGATCGGCGATGCCGGGGAACGGTTGTCCGGCGGACAACGTCAGCGCATCGCCCTCGCGCGCGCCTTGTACGGGGAGCCCGCCGTGTTGCTGCTGGATGAACCCAACGCGAGCCTGGACACGCGGGGCGAAGCCGCGCTCGAGCGCGTGCTGCGCCGGCTGAAGGCCGATGGGATGACCCTCATCGCGGTGACCCATCGGCCGTCACTGCTCGCGCTGGCCGACCGAATCCTGAGGCTGAAAGATGGGCAAATGGAACAGGTCGACACCCCGTCCAGACCAGAGAAGGCCGACAGCGGCTCGCGCCCAGGGACCGGCCAGACCGACGACGCCAGCGGCGTGCCGCCCGATATCGATCTTGCTGCGATGCGGGCGAGCCGATCCACGCTGCAGGCGGTCCAGGTACCGACGCTTGAATCGACGACAGAAGGCAAGCGATGAGAACGTTCGTGTTTTTGCATCGCGTGAGCGAAGCCCTGAAGCGCTGGTGGCCTGATTCCGGCGTATCCGACGAACGCGTGCTGCCGCTGCCGCGCCGGTTGATCGGCTTTGGTGTTGCTGGTGTCGTCGTGGGCTTGGGTTTGATGTGGGGGTGGGCCGCGCTCGCGCCGCTTTCCGGTGCCGTCGTCGCGGAAGGCTCGGTGCGCACCGAAGGCGAACGCAAGACGGTGCAGCACCTGGAAGGCGGGATCGTGAAACAGATCCTGGTCCGCGACGGCGACCGCGTGACGGCCGGCCAGGTGCTGATTGTGCTGGACAACGTCGGCCCGGCGTCCGAACTGTCCGCGTTGCAGGCGCAATCCGATGCGGAACAGGCGAAGATCGCGCGACTGTCGGCCGAGCGCGAGCTGAACGATACCTTGACGTTTCCGGCTGCGCTCGAAAGCCAGCGCAACCATTCGCGCATCGCCGAATTGCTGGCGCGCGAATCCTCGCTTTTCATCGCGCGCCGGCGCGCGTTCGTCGACCAGAGCGCGATGCTGCGCACCGAGCTGGCTCAGACCCGCCAGGAAATCGCCATCAGTTCGCAACTGATCCAGACGATGAACCGCAGTTACGACATGGCGCGTCAGCAGCGGAGGACCAACGAAACCTTGCAGCGGGAGGGGTTCGTCGCTCAAACGAAGGTGCTCGACTTGCAGCGGACCGAGGCCGACGCACTCTCGCGCGTCCAGTCCGGCGCGGCCGACCTGAGCCGCGCGAAACAGCGGCAGACCGATCTCGAACTTCGCATTGCCGGGCTGCGTCACGACTACGTGAAGGCGGCCGACGACGAACTCAAGGACGCCACCGCGCGCGCGGTCCAGATCGGCGAGCGGCTTTTGCCGGCCCGCGATCAGTCGGCCCGAACCCGCGTGAGCGCGCCGGTCGCGGGGGTGATTGTCGGCCTGAAGGTGCACACGATCGGCGCGGTGATCGCGCCGCGACAACCGATTGTCGATGTCGTGCCCGACGGCGCGCCGCTGATCGTGGAAGCGAACATTCGGCCGGACGATGTACGCGAGATCGCGCCAGGAAGCCATGCGGACGTTCGCTTGACGGCCTACAACTCGCGCACCACGCCGATGCTCGACGGCAAGCTTACCTACATTTCCGCGGATGCCCTGACCGACAGCGACAAGCGCACGCGTTTCTACGTGGTGCGGGTGGAGGTGCCGGCGCAGGCACTGGCGAAAGCCAACCGGCTTGCCAAAGAACCGATCGCACTTGGGCCTGGGCTTCGGACCGAGGTGTATATCCGCACGCATGCGCGTTCGGCTTTCGATTATCTGCTTGAGCCGGTCAGGGATGGGATTCGTAAATCGATGCGGGATTAACTTGGCGACGGGATGCCGGGACGTGGATTTCGTATTTGCAGGATGGCGATCGGGACTAAATCGATTTTAAAGCTGGTTGCCATGCATTCAGGAGGTTGGATCAACGTTCCAGCCCGGTTGTTAAACGCTGTTTTCGTGAGGAGCAATACCGATGAAAGCCATGACAGTAACCGCAGTGGCGACCGCCACCGTGGCAAGCAACATAAGTTACGCGCAGCCGGCGCCGGTGTTCCACATGCCGACCGCATTGCCGGGGAGTTTGCGTTATTTTCAACCGGATGATGCGCCGCAGATGAAGCCTGCATTGACGAGTCATTTGAATTCTGCGCAGCAAACGAGCCCACCGGAAAACCAGTCTATTTCTTCGAAAGGCGGAAAAGGGGTGGCGCGGATGATATCCAAGCCGAAAACTCCCATTGAATTTGTTCGGAATTTTAAGGTCATTTTTGACAATGATCTCCTGTTGCAAGATGCGTTCTACGCCGAGGTAAATTTAAAAGATATTTTTAATCTGGAGAGTTTGAAAGTTAGTAACAGAATCGATGGCTCTGGGAAAAGTATCTCGATAGTTGGGCGCGTATCCGAAGAAATTTTCCCGAGAATAAAAGCATCCGAATTTTTCGGTGGATCGACTTCAGGGGCGGATTTTGTTGGTGGAAGGACTGACCAATTAGAGTCAATCAGAGGTGGTTTGAACTTTGGAATGTACGAAGGCGGCCCGGATTTTGATGCTGCGATGAAAATATTTGGAAAAAGATTTTTTCTTGTTCCGCCTCAGCCATCTCCGCATGGCGGCCCTAGCGCAGCGACGGCCTCTCATGGAAACGAAACGTGGAAGTTTGAGCAGGTAGACGAACGAACGGATAGGGCAATTACCATCGGTTTTAACCCCGCTGGAAGTCTTTCCAGTGTTCTTATTCAAGTCAAAAAAACTAAAAAATAAGGTCGTGAGGAGCAATGCCGATGAAAGCCATGAAAGTAGCCGCAGTGGCGACCGCCACCGTGGTAAGCAACATAAGTTATGCGCAGCCGGCACCGGCGTTGGATATGCCGGCGACGTTGCCGGGAAGGCTTCATTTTGTGCAACCGGAGGATGCGCCGCAGATGATTCCGGCATTAACGAGCCATTTGAATTCTGTACAGCAAACGAGTTCGCCGGCAAATCAGTCTGTTTCTCAGAAGGGCGGAGAACGGGGGGCGCAGATGATATCGAGACCGAAAAATCCTACCGAGTTTGCTGAGAACCTCAAGGTGATTTTTGACGGCGATCTCCTGCTGCAGGATGCGTTCTATACCGACGCCAATCTGAAAGATGTTTTTAATCTGGAAGAAGTCAGCATATTCGATGATGCCGACAGTGGGGAGCGTCAGATTTCGATTATGGCCAGCGTTCCCGCAGCAGCGATTCCAAGAGTAAAAGTGTCGGAATCCGTGGGAGAGTCGATAGCTGGCGCGAATTTTGTGGGTGGGAAAAAATTCCTTAAAAATGGTTCAATTTCTGCGGGATTGAATTTTTCCCTTTATGGCGAAGGGCCGGATTTTGGTGCGACCGAAAAAATATTCGCCGAGAAATTTGTTCGTCTTCCGGACGAGCCATCTCCCCATGGCGGCCCGCCTGCTGCTACGGCCCCACATGGAAACGAAACATGGAAATACCGGCAGGTAGGCTGTCAAATGGAAAAGGAAGTGATCATCGGTTTCAATCCGGCTGGTGTGCTTTCCAGCGTCCTTATTGAGATCAAGAAAAATAATAATCAGGGTGGTGAAAAATGACGGTGGCTCTTAATGAAAAGCGCGTTCGGCTTTCGATTATCTGCTTGAGCCGGTCAGGGATGGGATTCGTAAATCGATGCGGGATTAGGTGGGTGGTGAGGTGCGGGAAAGCGGATTGATTTGCCGCCGGGTGGCAGCTGAGATTCGAGCGGTTCGGTAAGAGAGGTTTTTTAATCGATTCGGGGCGGATTCTATTAGCTCCGTAGCCTGGTTGTTAAACGCTGTTTTTGAGAGGAACAAGACCGATGAAAGCCTTGACAGCAGCCGCAGTGGCGACCGCCACCGTGGCAAGCAATATAAGTTACGCGCAGCCGGCGCCGGTGTTCCACATGCCGACCGCATTGCCGGGGAGTTTGCGTTATTTGCAACCGGAAGATGCGCCGCAGACGGCTCCTGCTTTAACGAGCCATCTAAATTCCGCACGGCAAGTCGTTTCGCCGACAAACCAGTCCGTTTCCCCGCAAGGCGGAAAAGAGGTAACGCAAATGATACCCAGGCCGAAAACTCCCGTCGAGTTTGCTAAAAATCTCAAGGTTATTTTTGACAGCGATCTCCTGCTGCAGGATAAGTTCTATACCGAAACCAATCTGAAAAATATTTTCAACCTAGAAGAGGTGAGCATATCCGATGACGTTGATGGCGGGGTGCGCCATATTTTGATTATGGGTAGCGTGCCAGATTCGATAATTTCAAGAAGAAAAGTATCAGAGGATTTCGGTGGAACGGTTCCCGGAGCTCAGTTTGTGGGAGGGAGAAAAGTTCATTCGTCGGGATTTTTTTCCGCAGCGCTGAATTTTAACCTTGATAAAGATGGGCCGAATTTTGATGACGCGATAAACATATTCGCGAAAAAATTTATACGTCTCCCGCCCCAGCTATTTTCCCACGGCGGCCCGGCTAAAGCGACAGAGCCTCACGGAAACGAAAACTGGAGATACCAGCAAGTAGACGATAAGGGGTGCAAGATCATAACCATCAGTTTTGATCCGACCGGCAACCTTTCCAATATTGTCATTGAACTCAATAATAATTAAATGTGGTGGAAAAAATGACGATTGCTCTCGGAAATAATGCTCTTAAAAAATTGGCTAAAGGATTTGGTCTAAATTCTGCGAAGTATAACGCGATTGTTGCGGCAGCAGAAAAATCACCGTTCCTGGCTGACGAACTGAATACCTATGGAAATCACGATGACTGGTATTTCAAAACTGGAAAAGAAAATTATGGGGTGTATACTGATTTTTCTAAAAAGACTATTTTTTTCGACCCTGCGTGGAACGAATCGGAAACCTTATTCGTAACTACGCTCGCGCATGAACTCGGACATGCATTACTACCGGGTGGGATAGGTGGTTCGCTCGCATTGAGTCCTGATCAAGCCGTCGCAAATGGCTTGACCAATGAAGGGTGGCGCTGCTTTCCGAATACATCGTTGCCTTTCAGTTGGGGTTGACCGGTGGCGCGGCCGGTCACATGCATTCTGACTTATTCGACAGTCGATTGACGCTGCAACTGAATAAACTAGCGCAGTCGGCCGGCATCGACGTCAAAAATATAACGTGGGGATCCGCAACTGCTCAGATACTTACCAATCCAGGCACGGCATTTGTTGATGCTGCGGACAAGTACTATGGAATGCTGCCGCCGTCCATTGCCAAACACCTGACATATACACAGTACTATGCGGATTGCTGGATTCTCCAGCAATCCGGCATGGACGCGAATCTCGTCGACTGGCAGAAGGTCCAGGGCGACATGATCACGTACACCAACTCCACGGTTGATGGCCAGCCGGTATTCACGATTGATACAAAAGCCATTCCGCTGCTGAACGGCGGATGGGTCATGGTAAATGGCGAGCTTTCGTTGAAAGGCACAGTGACGACGTCCCTGTTCGATCCCGACGGTCAAATCCAGGAGCAAGCAAAATTCGATCACACCGGGTTCAAACTCCAGGACGTATTTTTTGGAGCCGATGGCAAGGAAACCCAGCGCTACGATTTCCGGCCTGACAATAGCCACACGAAGTACGACTTCAGCCCCGATGGCTCGCAGACTGCGACGCTGTATGGCGTGAATGGCAAGATCAACGAATACGCGAAGTTCAACGCCGCAGGCTTTAAGACGCTGGACACCTTCTATGGCGCCGACGGCAAGGCCACGCAACAATACAACTTCAACCTCGACGCGAGCTATACGAAGTACGACTTTGCCATCGATGGTTCTCAGACAGCGACGCTGTACGGCCCGACCGGCCAGATGACCGAGTACGCGAAGTTCAATGCAAGCGGCTTCAAGACGCTCGATACCTTCTACGGCACGAATGGCAAGGCCACGCAGCAATACCACTTCAACCTCGACAACAGCTACACAAAGTACGACTTCGCCGCCGATGGCACCCAGACAGCGACGCTGTACGGCCCGACCGGCCAGATGACCGAGTACGCGAAGTTCAATGCCGACGGCTTCAAGACGTTCGATACCTTCTACGGCACGAATGGCAAGGCCACGCAGCAATACAACTTCAACCTCGACCACAGCTACACGAAGCACGACTTCGCCGCCGATGGCACTCAGACAGCAACGCTGTACGGCACGACCGGCCAGATAACCGAGTACGCGAAGTTCAATGCCAACGGTTTCAAGACGTTCGATACGTTCTACGGCGCGAACGGCAAGGCCACGCAGCAATTCAGCTTCAACCTCGACAACAGCTACACGAAGTACGACTTCGCCGTTGATGGCACCCAGACCGCGACGCTGTACGGCACGAGCGGCCAGATGACCGAATATGCGAAGTTCAATACCAACGGCTTCAAGACGCTCGATACCTTTTACGGCGCGAGCGGCAAGGCCACGCAACAATACAACTTCAACCTCGACAACAGCTACACGAAGTACGACTTCGCCGCCGATGGCACCCAGACAGCGACGCTGTACGGCACGACGGGCCAGATGACCGAGTACGCGAAGTTCAATGCCAGCGGCGTCAAGACGCTCGATACCTTCTACGGTGCCGACGGCAAGGCCACGCAGCAATACGACTTCAACCTCGACAACAGCTACACGAAGTACGATTTCGCTGCCGATGGCTCACAAACCGCGACGCTGTTCGGCGTCAATGGTGAAGTGACCGAGCATGCGAAGTTCAATACCGCCGGTGTCAAGACGCAGGATATCTTCTTCGGCGCAGATGGAAAAGCGAACAAGCAGATCGACTTCAATGCTGACGGCAGCTACGCTTCTCACGTATTTAATAGCGACGGCTCGCAATTTGGAGCGTTGTTTGGAGCGAATGGACAGATGACCGAATATGCAACCTTCAACACCAGCGGCTTCAAGACACGGGATATCTTTTACTCGAACGGAACGGCGACAAAACTGTACGACTTCGCGGTCGATAATAGCTTTATCGCACATACGTTCGACGGGGCGGAGGAAATGGTCGCGCTTTTTGGTGTCAATCATATCGTCTACGACTATTATCAATATTCGTCTGGAAAGCTGTTTGAGCGTGATTTCTTTGATGGCCTTGGGCGTCAGATCGAAGCTGATCGATTTAGCACGAGAACGGGCAACCTTACGGGGTTCTCAAAGTTCTCGTACAACAACGATGGTTCATATAACGCCAAGACTTATGATTCGTCTGGGTATCTGACAGCGAGTTCCAAATACACTGGCGACGGGCACTTGATCCAAAACAATGCCATCTATATTCCTGGCGGCAGTGGCTTCCCCGTTGCCCACGCGATTTGGAGTTTTCAAGTCTAATCGCGTCAATGCGTTTGAAGAAGGCATGTCTCGGGCTGAACGCTGACCTGTGTTGAAGGTAGATCGGCTTACACCGGTAAATCGCATCCCCGAGGCGAGGTGGGCGGGCGGCGCGGTGCTTGTCGTCTGGCAGGCACCGCGCCCCGTTTCACATTCACCGCGTAAACGTATCCCCAAGCACCACGCCCTCACGGCGCGGATCAGTCCCACCTTGCAGCAACGCCACGCCGTTCTGCTGAATCCGCAGCACGGTATTCACGCCGCTGGCCTGCGCCGAAGTCGAAACAGTGTGACCCAGCGCCTTCAGCCCCACGAGCAGCGCATCGTTCGCACCGCCGTTGCTGGTGTCGACGTTCGGATGCTCGCCGCCGACCGTGGTGGTCGGGCTGTTGCTCGCGCCGAAATCGATCAGCCCGGCCGACTGCTGCGCGTCGAGGCCCCAGTCGAGCGTGCCGACCAGCGTCTTGAGCACGTACTGCGGAATCGTGCCGCCGCCCGGCGAGCCGGTCGCCATCAGGAAATCCCCCTTCGAGCCGTCCGCCGCGACCTTGAACACGATGGTCGGCGCCATCGAGCTGCGCGGGCGCTTGCCCGGCTGCACGCGGTTCGCCACCAACGCGCCGCCGGTATCGGTGGGGCTGGCCGAGAAGTCGGTCAACTGGTTGTTGAGCAGGAAGCCGTGGGTCATGTGGAACGACCCCATGCTCGATTCGACCGTGGTGGTCGCGCTCAACACGCTGCCGTCGCCGTCGACGATGGTGAACTGATTGGTGCCGTGCTCGATCAACGTGGTGTCCACGCCGAGCGGGATCGCGCCGAGATCGCCGGGCAGCGCGGTGCCCATGCTCTTGGCGGTGCTGATCAGGGCCGCGCGCTGCTTCAGGTACGGCTTGTTCAGCATCGTGTCGGCGCTGCCGCCGGGCAGCGGGATGAAATCGGTGTCGGCCACGTACTTGTCGCGGTCGGCGTAGGCGAGCCGCTCGGCTTCGGTGATCAGGTGCACGGCCTGCACGCCCGGTTTGCCGCCCTCGAGGTCGAGAGCCGTCGGCCCCATCGATTTCAGGTCGAAGTTCTCGAGGATGCCGAGCGCCGAGGCCACCGCGATGCCGCCCGAGGACGGCGGCGGCATGCCGCATACCCAGTACGCGCCGCGATAGGTCGTGCAGATGGCGTCGCGGCGCTTGGCCTGATAGGCGGCGAGGTCGGCCAGCGTGGTCTTGCCCGGGGTGATCTTCGAGCCGTCCGCGCCGGTGGTGGTGGCGATCTTCGCGACGATGTCCTGTGCGATCGCACCCGTGTAAAGCGCGTTCGCGCCGTTTTGCGACATCTGCGTGAGCGCATCGGCATAGGCCGGGTTCTTCAGCACGGTGCCGAGCGCCTTCGGCGTGCCGTCGGCGTTCAGGAAGTAGGCGGCGGCTTCGGCGTCGCGCTTCAGGCTCGCGGTGTTGCCCGAGATCGCGGCGGCCAGCCGCCCGCCGATCGGGAAGCCGTTGGTGGCCAGCGAGATTGCATCGCCGAACAGGTCGCGCCATGGCAGCTTGCCGTGGTCGCGCTGCAGCAATTCGATCAGGCGCGGCACGCCGATGGTACCGATCGAGCGGCCGCTGGCGCGCGCGCTCGGCACCGGGACGGTCTGGTCGCTGGTGTCGTCCACGTAGCGCAGGTAGTTTTCTGTCGCGGCGGCGGGCGCGGTTTCACGGCCGTCGTAGGCCTGCAGCGTCTTGGCGCGGCCGTCGTAGTAGAGCAGCACGCCGCCCGACCCGAGCCCCGTGGCTTCCGGCACGGTCAGCCCGAGCACGGCCTGTACGGCCACCGCCGCGTCGGCCGCCGAGCCGCCCTTGCGCAGCACCGCGCAGCCGGCCGCGCTCGCATAGGCGTTCGAGGTGGTGACCAGGTAGGTTTTCGCGACGATCGGCTTGAGCCCCTTGCGATAACCCGAGGCCGGCTCCGGCAGCGACGGGTCACCGGGCTGGTTCGAGCCGACCACCGAGGTCGAGCCGCTGCTGTCGATCGCGAGGCAGGTGGTGTCGGTGGAAGTGGTTGGGGACGGCGCCGGCGCGGCGGTTTCGGTGTCGCCGCCGCAGGCGCTCATCAACGCGGCGGCCAGCACGGCGGACACGTACGGCAGAAGTTTGGGAGGGGTCATCGGTTCGCGGTAGGAAATATCGTTGGAATGGCGCGTGTTCGCCGTGGCAATCGGCCTCACACGCGAATCGATCCTTACCGGAAATATTTCAATTGGCAATCGGGCAGTTTTCCGTATTCCAACATGGGCTTACGGATACGACACGATTTTTGCGATGGCTTGGCCCGCCGCCGATAGATGAATGCGTGGTACCGCACGGTGCGCGTTTTGGCCTCGCGTTAAACGATGTTGACCACTAAATATCGCGTGAATCCGGCAATGCAGTTTTGCAGGGCGGCTCATCTATGCGTGCAGGGGCCTCTGCGATACTGCCCGGCGTGTCCTGCCCTCGGCCCGCTGTCGCAAGCCGCCAGGCCACGCGCCGCTTCCGAGACACCCCGCCGCGGCGCCGCTCGACGCGATACCAATACACCCCGTTCGAATCTCGCCATGTCCACATCCCGAATCCACGCAGAATCCCTGCGCTCGCTGGTGCGCACCGCCGATGAAGCCGCCGCGCTGATCGCCCCGAACATGACCGTCGCCATGAGCGGCTTCACCGGTTCCGGCTACCCGAAGGCCGTGCCGACCGCACTCGCCACGCGCATCTCGGCCGCGCACGCACGCGGCGAGGATTTCCGGATCAACGTGCTGACCGGCGCCTCCACCGCGCCCGAACTCGACGGCGCGCTGGCCAAGGCCGACGGCATCTCGATGCGCCTGCCGTATCAATCGGACCCGATCCTGCGCGAGAAGATCAACGCCGGCGAGCTCGACTATCAGGACATCCACCTGAGCCATGTCGCCCAATACGCGTGGTTCGGCCTGTTCGGCGAAATCGACGTGGCGGTGGTGGAGGTGGCCGGCATTCGCGAGGACGGCTTGTTGATTCCGTCCGCTTCGGTCGGCAACAACAAGACCTGGCTCGATCAGGCCAAGAAGGTGATTCTTGAAGTCAATTCGCGCCAGCCGCTCGGCCTCGACGGCATGCACGATATCTATTACGGCACCGCGCTGCCGCCGAACCGCAAGCCGATTCCGCTGGTGTCGGCCGACGACCGCATCGGCGAGCCGTACCTGCGTTGCGCGGCCGAGAAGATCATCGCGATCGTGGAAACCGACGCGCCCGATCGCAGCAACGCGTTCAACGCTCCGGACGACGCCTCGAAGCTGATCGCGAGCCACCTGATCGATTTCCTGCGCCACGAAATCGGCCGCGGCCGCCTGCCGGCCAACCTGCTGCCGCTGCAATCGGGCGTGGGCAACATCACGAACGCCGTGCTGGCCGGGCTGGGCGAGGGCGGCTTCACGAACCTGAGCGCCTACACCGAGGTCATTCAGGACGGCATGCTCGACCTGCTCGCGAACGGCACGCTAAGCTTCGCCTCGGCCACGGCGCTTTCGTTGAGCCCCGACGCCGTGAAGCGCTTCGCCGACGATATCGCGCTGTTCCGCTCGAAGATCCTGCTGCGCCCGCAGGAGATCAGCAATCACCCCGAACTCGTGCGCCGCCTCGGCTGCATCGCGATGAACGGGATGATCGAAGCCGATATCTACGGCAACGTGAATTCCACGCACGTGATGGGCACGAAGATCCAGAACGGCATTGGCGGTTCGGGCGACTTCGCGCGCAATGGTTATTTGTCCTGCTTCATGTCGGCCAGCACGGCCAAGGGCGGCACGATTTCTCGGATCGTGCCGATGGCCAGCCACGTGGACCACACCGAGCACGACGTGGGCGTGGTGGTGACCGAGCAGGGCCTGGCCGACGTGCGCGGGCTGTCGCCGCGCCAGCGCGCGCGCAAGATCATCGACACCTGCGCGCACCCGGATTTCCGCCCGATGCTGGCCGATTACTTCGAGCGCGCGAGCCGCGAGAGCTTCGGCAAGCACACGCCGCACTTGCTCGGCGAGGCGCTGTCGTGGCACGAGCGCTTCGTGCGCACCGGCACGATGAAGCCGTAAGGCTGGCAGACCGCCGGAACCCCGGGCGGAAGGCGCAATGCCGTTCGCCAGCGGGCCGGCTCCATCGGCAAAAGGCCGCCGCGCAACCTGAAGGTTGCGGGCGGCCTTTGCGTTTATTCGCTGCCGGTTTCGAGCGCTTCGCCCGTTTCGCCTTCGGCACGCTGCGCGCCGCGATACGCCGTGACGTGACGCGCGTGCCGTGCCGGCGCACCGATCACGAACGCGCGCCGCCGCAACGCGCCGCTGCCGCGCGAGGCTGCGGCGGTGGCCGCCGAGATGCGCCAGCCGGCGCTCGGCTCAACGGGCCGCATGATGGGCCAGATGCTGGCGGATCAGCGCCAGGTAGTGATCGCCGACCGAGTGATCGGTGGCGGCGCGGCGCGCGGGCCGCTGGATCGTGACCGGCGGGCGCAGGCCGAGATAACGGCACAGTGCCGATACGTAAGGCTTACGCGTGCGCCCGAGCTGGTGGAGCGCCCGTGCGACGCGTTCGTCGCCGGCCTGGCTGCGCAGCCACGCAAGGATCTGGCGATCGGTATCGTTGACGATTCGAACCCGATGTTCCATTGCTCACCTCGATACTGGTTATCAGTACAGTGCTGTAAATATATCCAGTATTTTGAGGCGACACAACCCGGAACAAACGGGGGCGGATGAAACTGGCCGAACGGCCGATCCCGCACCCTCGGCGAGCCGCCCGAGCGCCGCGCAAAGCCTTGCCGCACGCGGCAAACCGCAGGTGCGGCAGCCCCGGGCGGTTGCCAATTCGGGCGGCACCTAATATCATTCGCGCGTTGCAAATAAGAATCATTATCGCGATGAGGCGCCGGCAAGGCGGCAGTAGGCCGGGCGGCGCGGCCGGCAAACGAGAGCGGTTCGCACCGGTCCGGCATCGCGGTAGGCTGTGCCGCAGGCCCGTTCGGCGGGCGTCGGCCGGCTCCTGTTCGCCGGCGTCGCCACCCACGCCGCGCCGGCGCGCATCACACACCCGAGGAACTACCGATGACTGGCGACAAGCGCGGCACCCCGCGCGAACATTACGGCGGCACCTTGCTGCAATTGCTTCGGCCGTACCTGCCGATCACGCTCGGCGCGACGCTGCTGGGCATCGCGGGCGGCCTTTGCACGGCCTGGCTGCTGTCGGTGATCAATGCCAGCCTGCATGCGCCGGGCGGCCTCGGCGAGAAAACCGCCGTTACCTTCGTCGCACTCTGCGTGATCACGCTGCTGTGCAACGGCATCGCCGGGATCGGCAACAGCGTGACGGGCCAGCGCATCATCGCCGCGCTGCGCAAGGACATTTCGGCGCGCATCGTGTGCGCGCCGGTGGCCGAGCTCGAACGCTACAAGACGCACCGCCTGCTTTCGACGCTGAACAGCGACGTGGAAACCGTCAGCGCGATGACCTTCAGCTTCCCGAACGTCGCCGTCGCAGCAGCGGTGGCGGCGGGCTGCGTGGCCTACATGCTGGTGCTGTCGGTGCCGCTGTTCCTGATCGCGCTGGTGGCGATCGTGATCGGCGCGTTGATCAACCAGTACGCCAGCCTCAAGTGGGGGCAGTACTACCGGGGCGTGCGCGGCGCGCAGGACGAGCTGCAGAAGCAATACCGCGCGATCACCGAGGGCGCGAAGGAACTGCGCATCAACCGCGACCGCCGCCAGCGCGTGTTCGGCACGCGCCTGGCCGGCGCGGCCGACGAGGTGGCCGAACTGAAGATCAAGGCGATGCGGCTGTATTACGGCGCGAGCGCGTCGGTCACCACGCTGTTCTTCGTCGTGATCGGCGTGCTGCTGCTGTTGCAGCAGCGTCTGGGCGTGTCGCCGGAAGTGGTCAGCGGCTTCGTGATCGTGCTGCTCTACGTGCGCGGTCCGGTGGAAACGCTGGCAAGCAGCCTGCCGGCGTTGAGCCAGGCGCGCATCTCGTTCCAGCGCATCGCCGAACTGACGGCGCAATTCGCGAATCGCGAGGCGCGGCTGCTCGACGGCACGCCGCCCACGCCGTTCGCCGACCTGCGCGAGATCGAACTGCGTCAGGCCGCGTGGGAATTCCCGCCGGTCGGCGGCCAGCCGCCGTTCCGGCTTGGGCCCATCGACCTGAAGATCGAACGCGGCGACATGGTGTTCGTGATCGGCGAGAACGGCAGCGGCAAGACCACGCTGATCAAGCTGCTGCTGGGGCTGTACGAAGCCGGGCAGGGCCAGTTGCTGCTGAACGGCGAGCCGGTGCCGGCCGAGCGCATGGATGCCTACCGCCAGCTCTATTCGGCGGTGTTCGCCGATTACCACCTGTTCGAGGATCTGGTGGTGCACGACGCCGCGCTGATCGCACGCGCGCAGGCCTACCTGGAGCAACTGGAGATCGCGCACAAGGTGAAGATCGAGGACGGCGTGTTCTCGACCATCGATCTGTCGACGGGCCAACGCAAGCGGCTCGCGCTGGTGCACGCGATGCTCGAACAGCGCCCGGTGATGATGTTCGACGAATGGGCGGCCGACCAGGATCCGACGTTCCGCCGCGTGTTCTACACGGTGTTCCTGCCGGAACTGAAGCGCCAGGGCAAGACGCTGATCGTGGTGTCGCACGACGATCGTTATTTCCACGTCGCCGATCGCGTGATCCGTATCGAGCGCGGCCAGATCATCCAGTCGTCGAAGGGTTCGGAGTTCGTCTACGAGGATCGCGGCACGGCGGCCGAGCGCCTCGAAGGCGTGGCGGCTGTCGAAGGCGGCGTACGCACGCACTGACCCAAGCGAAACGGCCCGCCGGGGTGACCGGGCGGGCCGTGGCTTCATGGTGCGAACCGGGCCGCGCCTGCGGCTCCGGTCATCAGCCGAAAACGATCAGATCGATGCGCGGCCGAGCCACTCGCGCACATGGTTCGCGCGCGACGGGCGCGGCGGCGGCGCATCCTGCGAGGCCGGCGTGCCGACCATCAGGAAGCCGAGCAGGCGGTCGGTCGGCTCGAAATCGAGCGCGAGCGGCAGCTTTGGATCGTAGGCGTCGTCGCCGGTGATCCAGAACGCGCCGTAGCCCAGTGCGTGGCAGGCGTTCAGCAGGTTCATGGTGGCGGCGCCCGTCGAGAGCAACTGTTCGACTTCCGGAATGCCCGCATCGTCGCGGATCGCCAC
>NZ_BAAILN010000155.1:42793-51981 GCF_054589155.1 Burkholderia sp. 3C | reverse complement strand
GGCCTGCGCGGCGTTGCCGCGTGCTTCGAGATCGGCCGGCGACAGTTGCGGCTCGCGAGCCGCGGCCAGCTCGATCAATACCTCGGCCAGCTCGATGCGAGCTTCGTCGCGGATCAGCGCGAAACGCCACGGACGCAGTTGCGCATGGTCGGGCGCGCGCATCGCGGTGTCGAGGATCAGGTCGAGTTCGTGGCCGCCCGGCGCGGGCTCGGTCAGGCCGTAGTGGGATTGACGCGACAGCAGCGTGTCGATGAAGGCAAGGCCGGGGTTCGATGCGGTGGTGTTCATGCTGACTCCGTTGGGCAAGATCGCAACATGATGCGCAAGTGTTGCGATTTGTGCAAATGATTCTCATTCGCATTTTTGTCGGTTATTGTGGCGAGGGTGCGCGTGGCGCCATGCGCCGGCCGTTTCAGTGCGGGCGGCCGGTCATCTCCGAACCTTCGACAATTTGCCTATGCCGACGCAGGTACTCGAACAATTGCAGGGAGCAGGCCTGCGCGCGACCTTGCCGCGCGTGAAGGTGCTGGAATTCTTCGCGGCGGCCCGCCCGCGCCATGTCAGCGCCGAGGATGTGTATCGGCATCTGGTGGCCGAGCAGATCGATATCGGGCTCGCCACGGTGTACCGCGTGCTGTCGCAGTTCGTCGAGGCCGGCATCCTGACGAGCGGCACGCTCGATTCGAATCGTCATGTCTACGAACTGAACGACGGCAAGCGGCACGACCACATCATCTGCCTGAGCTGCGGCCAGGTGGACGAGTTTTCGGACCCGCTGATCGACGGCCGCGAGAAGGCGGCGGCCGACGCGCTCGGCTATCTGCTGACCGGCCATCACCTCGTGCTGCACGGCTATTGCGCGCAGTGCCGGCCGAAGCCGAGGCCGGTGCTGGCGGGCGAGGCCGCGTGGGACGGTGCGGACGATCTCGACGCGGTTCGGCACGAGTGATACGGCGCAGCGGGGATGGTGTGGCCGATAGGCACGATGGATCACGGCCTGCCACGAGCAATACGGCACGGCTGGGACGGTGCAGCCGACAGGCACGCCGGATCGCGACCCGGCACGATCAATACGGCACGGCTTGAGCGGCGCAGCCGATACGCCACCGCGGATACGGCACAGCCAACGCCGCCAGCTACGGCGCAGGCCGCGCGAATGCGACATCGTTGCGACCACAACGAAGCGCACGGCCTGCCCGCCGCGTCACCGCCGCGCCTCGCATGTCCAGCATGTCTGGCGCGGCACCACAACAATCGACGTCGATCGACGTGTTCCGAATCGGGGGTAGGGCGAAGTTGGCCGGTCCGGCGTGCCTTCACGGCGCGCCCGGGATCGACGGGATCGCGTTCGCATGCCGGCGCTTCGCAATCGACATCACCGGCTCCGGGCCGCATGTCGCGCGGCGAGGGCGTTGCGCGGCGGCTGGCTCCGAGCATCAAGCAATGGATTGAACAGCATGGTTTTTTCAGTTTCGACGAAGTGGCGCGCAGCAGCCGGCCGATCCCGCCGGACATGGCGCGCGGGCATGGCGGCGCTTGCGGCGGCGGTCGGCCTTGCCGGTGCGCTGGGCCAGGCAGGGTGCGCCGCGCCGGGTTCGACCACGCCGCAGGCGGCCGCATCGACCGCCTCAACCGCCTCAACCGCCTCAACCGCCTCAACCGCCTCAACCGCCCAAGCCGACAAGGACACGGTGCTGATCCGGCGTACGGCCGACGGCATTCCGCATATCGAGGCTGCCGACTGGCAGGCGCTCGGCTATGGATACGGCTACGCGCAGGCGAGCGACAACCTCTGCACGATGGCCGAGGCGTTCGTGACCTATCGCGGCGACCGCTCCCGGTATTTCGGCGCGAGCGCCAAGCCGGCCACGCGCTCCACGCTCGGCGCGCCGAGCAATCTCGATTCCGATTTCTTCTTCCGGCTGGTCGATTCGGCCGGCACCATCGAGCGCTACCGCCACAGCCAGCCCGACGCGCTGCAACGGATGATTCGCGGCTTCGCGGCCGGCTACGACCGCTATCTCGACGAAGTGCGCGCGGGCGATGCGCCGGGCCGGCATCTGGCCTGTCGCAACGCACCGTGGCTGTCGTCGATTACGGACGCCGACATCTATCGGCGCCTCTACGCGGCGAACCTGGCCGGCGGCGAGGCGCATTTCGTGTCGGCGATCGCGAGCGCGCACCCACCCTCGGCCGACGCGCCGCTGCGTGCGGACGGCAGCACGCGCGCCAACCCGGCCAGCCACTCGACCAACGCGCATGCCGAGGTGGCCACGGCCAACCCAGCCAGCCACCCGCCCAGCGCGCATGCCGAGGCGGCCACGGCCAACCCGGCCAGCCACTCGACGAACGCGCATGCCGAGGCGGCCACGGCCAACCCGCCCAGTCGCCCGACGAACACGCATGCCGAGGCGGCCACCGCCAACCCGGCCAGCCACCCGACGAACACGCATGCCGAGGCCGCCACCGCCAACTCGCTCGCCGCGCTCGATCCCGACGCGCTGCACGTCGGCGGCCATTACGGCATCGGCAGCAACGCGCTCGCGTTCGGTCGCGACGCCACGGGCGGCGCGTCGATCCTGTTCGGCAATCCGCACTGGTTCTGGAGCGGCCCGGACCGCTTCTATCAGGCGCAACTGACGATTCCCGGCAAGCTGAACGTGGGCGGCGCGTCGTTCCTCGGCGTGCCGGTGATCATGATCGGCTACAACGACGAGATCGCCTGGACCCACACCGTGTCCGGCGCGCGACGCTTCGGCCTGTTCCAGTTGAAGCTGGCCGCCGACGACCCCACCGCGTATTGGGTGGACGGCCAGCGCGAAACGATGCGCCGCGTGCCGCTGACGGTGCCGGTGCGCAAGCCCGACGGCACGCTGGCCACCGTCGCGCGCACGCTCTACGCGACGCGTTACGGGCCGGTGGTGGATCTCTCCGGGTGGTCGCCGAAGCTGGGCTGGACGCACACCCAGGCCTTCGCGATTCGCGACGCCAACAGCGGCAACGACCGCATCTTCCGCACCTTTCTCGATTTCGGCCGCGCGCGTTCGCTGCCCGATTTCATCGCCACGCAGAAGGCGTCCGCCGCGATGCCCTGGGTCAACACGCTGGCGATCGGCCGTCGCGATCCGCAAGTCTGGTTCGCGGATATCGGCAACGTGCCCGACGTGCCCGATGCGCTGGCCGACCGCTGCACGCCGCCGATCGGCAAGGCGGTGGACGCGAGGCTGCCCGGCGTGCCGTTCCTGGATGGTTCGCGCGGCGAATGCGACTGGCAGCGCAGCGGCGCGTCGGCGCAGGCCGGGTCGCTGCCGGCTGCCGCGATGCCGGGCCTGCTGCGGCGCGATTTCGTCGCGAACATGAACAACAGCTACTGGCTCGCCAATCCTGCCGAGCCGCTGACGGGCTTCCCGCGCGTGATGGGCACAGGCGTCGCGCCGCTCGACATGCGCGCGCGGCTCGGGCTGGCGCTGGCCGAGCGCACCGCGCCGGGCGAAGAACTGCGGCCGGGTCAAGTGCGCACGGGGCTGACGGCAACCGACGTGCAACGCTTCACGCTCGACGGCGACACGCTCGGCGCCACGCTGTTCAAGCGGCCGGTGCTCGATCGCGTGTGCGCGAGCGGGCGCTTGCGTGTGGACCGCGATCCGCTGACGGGGCAGGTGTTCCACCCGGCTCGCATGGCCGACACGGCCGAGGCCTGCCGCACGCTGCGCGCCTGGAACGGCGTGGCCGACCGCGACGCGCGCGGCGTTTATCTATGGGATCAGTTCTGGGCGCGCGCCGAGAAGATCGACGCGGCGAAGCTGTACGCCAAGCCGTTCGACCCGGCCGATCCGCAGAACACGCCGGCCGGCCTGCGCGCCGACGAACCGGCCGTCGCGCAGGCGTTCGGCGCGGCGATCCTGGCCGTGACCGACGCGGGCTACGCGCTCGACGCCACGCGCGGCGAAACGCTCTACCTGACGCGCAACGGCGAACCGGTGCCGTTGTACGGGGGCTGCGCGGGCGTCGGCTATTTCGCGTCGATCTGCGATTACGGCAAGCGCCGCGCGCGCGACCCGATCTCGGCCGACACGATCGGCGGCAACAGCTATCTGCAGGTGGTGACGTTCGGCGCGCAGGGCGCGGAGGCTCATACGCTGCTCGCGCATTCGGAATCGGACGATCCGGCCTCGCCGCACTTCGCCGACGGTACGCGCCGCTACGCCGAGCGGCGCTGGCTGCGCATGCCGTTCGAGGCGGGGGAGATCGCGGCCGACCCGGCGTTGACGGTGACGCGGTTGGTGATGCCGGCCGAAGGTGATGAAGGCACTGAGCGCGATGGGGGCCGCGAAAGCCAGGGCGGCCGATAGCGCAACGAAGGGCCGGCCGCGCGAGATGCGCAACCGGCCCGCCTCGCGGCCTAAATCACCAGCCGCGAATGCCCGATCCCGCCGCCTTTCTCCACGCGGATCTGCGTGGCGATGCGATCCTTGAGCCCCTCGACGTGGCTGATCACGCCGATCATCTTGCCGCTCGCATTCAACGCGTCGAGCGCATCGAGCGCAATCTCCAGCGTATCGGCGTCGAGCGTGCCGAAGCCTTCGTCGAGAAACACCGAATCGATCGAGGTCTTGTGGCTGACCAGGTCGGACAGCGCCAGCGCGAGCGCCAGGCTGACCAGGAAGCTCTCGCCGCCCGACAGCGTGCGCGTGTCGCGCGTGACGTCGGCCTGCCAGAGATCGACGATCTCCAGTTCGAGTTCGCCGCTGGCCTTGCGCCGCAGCAGGTAGCGCGCGTGAAGGCGGTCGAGATGACGGTTCGCCAGCATCAGCAGATGGTCGAGCGTCAAACCCTGCGCGAACTTCCGGAACTTGTCGCCCCTGGCCGAGCCGATCAGCGCGTCGAGGTGCTGCCAGACGTCGGTGTCGCGCGCCTGCGCCTCGATCTGCGCGAACAGGGCCTGCTGATTGCGGCGCAGCGTGTCGTCGCGGTTCAGCCGCTCGCGCTGGCCGCCCAGGTTGCCGTTCAGTTCGGCGGTTTGCGTGTTGATCGCCTCGATCTGCATGGTCAGTTCGTCGAGCGACAACTCCGATTGCGCCGATTGCGCCGGTTGCGCGGTCAGCGCCGTCAGTTTCTCCTGTGCCGATTGCACCAGCGTTTGCGCGGTTTGCCGTGCCTGCTCGGCGGTTTGCTTCAGCGCTTGCAGGCGCTTGCGCTCGTCGGGCGGCAGCAGGGCGGCGAGGAACGCCGGCAGGTCGGCGAACGGGCTGGCGGCCAGCGCGGCGCGCCATTGCGTATCGGCTTCGGTGAGCGTGGTGCGCTGCTGGGTCTGGAGGCCGTCGAGCTGGCCGATGCGGCCTTCCAGTTGACTCAGTTCCTGGGTCAGCGTGTCGATACGATTCGTGCAGGCCGACAGTGCCTGCGCGGGATCGCCGTCCGGCGCGGTATCGGCTTCTTCCTCGGATAAGGGCGTATCTGCGTCGCGATGCTGCGCTTCGAGCGCTTGCAGGCGCGTCTGCCAGTGCGTCAGCACCGCGGCGGCGGCCTCGCAATGCGCGCGCTGCTCGATGCGGCCTTGCGTCAGCGTTTGCACGCGCTGCTGGGTGGTTTGCCACGCCTGCCATTCATCGACGCGAGCGGCCAGCCAGGTTTCGGCCTCGGCGGGCAGCCCGGTGGCGTCGAACCCGGCTTCGACGATCGCGGCCACTCGCGCGGCATCGTCATGTTCCAGCGCGGTGCGTTGCGCCTTTAGTTCGTTGTCGATTTCGGCCTGGCGTTCGACGGTACTCGCGATCGTCTGCTCGATGGCGGCCTGCAGCGTGCGGGCGCGGTGCCAGGCCTCGATGGATTCGGCGTCGGTCTTGCGCAGGGCGGCAAGTTTGCCTTCCGCTTCTTCGATGGCGTCGAGCGTCTGCTTGAGTTGTGCCGACGCTCGATCGGCCGTCACGCGGCCCGCTTCGAGGCGGCTGGCGTGCGCCCAATCGTCTGCGCCGATCGCTTGGCCGTCGAGCGTGGCCGCGAGTTCGCGCCAGTCGCGCAGGCCTTGATCGATCTGCGTGGCAAGCCGCGTCAGGCGTTCCTGCGCTTGCTTCTGCGTGGCGCGTTGGGCCGCCAGTTCGCTGTTCAACGCGTTGTTCTGCTGGTCGGCCGTGCGGATTTCCTCGTTCAGCGCGCGCAAGCCCCGTGCGGTGGCCGACACGTCGATCGCGCCATACGCACTAATCGCCGGATGCTCATGTGAACCGCACAGTGGGCAGGCCTCGCCGGGCTGCAAGCGCTCGCGATGCTCGCTCAGGCTGCGAATGACCTGCTCCTGTTCGAGCAGCTTCTGCTTGTCGGCGGCTTGCTCCTTGAGCTTGTTCAGCGCGGTCTGCCGCTCGGTCAGCCGCGTGCCGTGAGTCGCCAGGTCGGCGTCGAGCTGCTTCAGTTGCGCGGCGAGCGCGTCGCGTTCGGCGGCACGCTCGCGCAGGGCCGCCGCGCGCGTGTCGAGATCCTTCCACGCCGTGACGCTCTGATGCGCGGTTTGCCAGCGCTGCCGCCATTCGGGCAGCGAGCGGCCGTCGAGACGCGTTTGCTGCGCATCGTGCAGCGTCGCGATGCGCGCGGCCGAATCGGTGCGGGCCTTGTCGGCCAGCGCGACGGCTTCGGCCTGGCGCGTCAGCCTGGCACGTTCGTCCACGAGCTTGCGCGCGAGTTCGCCGGCAGCTTTCTCGCGTTGACCGATACCGGCCACGGCCTGGGCGCGATGCGCGAATTGCTGCCGCCAGATGCCGATCCGTTCGCCGAGCACGGCGTGATGGCGCAGCGCGGCGGCGCGTTCGTTCAACTGCTGGAGCTGGGCGTCGAGCGCGCCGAGCTTGCGCTGCGCGTCGTCGCCGACACGCGCGGCCAGCCGCACCGCGAGCCGGTGTTCGGCGCCATGCCGGGCGGCGCGGGCCGTCTGGCGGGTGCGCTGTTCGGCCAGTTGCGCGACGGTTTGCCGGCAGGCGGCATCGGCCCGTTGCAGCGCGTCGTGCAACGGACGCAGCAGTTCGGCCGGCTCGCTCGCCGCCAGCCGCGCCAGTTCGCCGGCCGCCGCGTCGAGCGCGGCGACGGCCTTCTCCAGCCCGGCCTGCGCCTGCTGCGCGGCCTGTTGCGCCGCCGTCAGATCGACGCGCCATTGGCGCTGTGTCTGCAGCGTCTTCAGTTGCTTGCCGAGCGCGTCGAGTTGCGCGGCCAGCGCCGCCATTTCGCGCTGCATCGCTTCGCGCTGCTCGGCGTTCAGCAGATCCATGCCGTCGGCCTGCGCGCGCAGGGTCTTGAGGATGTCGCGGGCCGCCGCCGCGCGTTCGTAGACGCGCCGCGAAATCTCGCCGTAGATCTCCGTGCCGGTCAGTTCCTCCAGCAACTCGGCGCGGTCTTTGGCGTCTGCATTCAGGAATGCCGCGAAGCCACCTTGTTCCAGCAGCATCGAACGCGTAAAGCGCGCGTAATCCAGGCGGGTGATCTCGGCGACAAGCCGCAGTTTTTCTCCAATTTGGCTAGCCAGGATCGTACCGTCTCCTTTTGCCAGTTCCACCTTTGGCTGTTGGAGCGCGCCGTCCACTTTGTTTCGTGCGCGGTGCTGACTCCAGAACGCTCGGTAAACATTGCCCTTTATCTCGAATTCGACCTCGGAGAAACAGTCCGAGGTATGGCGCGTCATGACGTCGTTGACTGTCGAGGAGACGCTGTCAACTCGAGGAGTCCGGTGATACAGCGCCAGGCAGATCGCGTCGAGCAGCGTGGATTTGCCCGCGCCGGTCGGGCCGGTGATCGCGAACAGCCCGTGGTCGGAAAACGGCGGCCTGGTGAAATCGATGAACCATTCGCCCTTCAGCGAATTGAGGTTCTTCAGGCGCAGCGTGCGGATCTTCATGCGTCGTGCTCCCCGGTGGCGGCGACGATTTCCCGGTAGCGCTCGGTCAGCGATGCGCGCAGGTCTTCGGGCAGCGTTTCCTGGCCGAGGCGGCGCGCGAATACATCGAGCGGATCGAGTTCGTCGAGCGTGACGCCGGTTTCGGCCGTCAACTGCGCGGCCGTGTTGGTGCGCTCGCGGCGAATCCGCAGCACTTCGATCGGCAGGCCTTCCGCGAGCGCCTGGATGCGCGCGGGCAGATCGGACAGGTAGTCGTCCTCGGTCACGGTCACTTCCACCCACACCGGCTGCTCCGGCGTCGCGCCTTCGGCGAGGCGCGGCAGCGTGTCGGCCAGCGCTTTCAGGTTGCCGTTCAGCGTGGCCAGCCGCCGGAATACCGGCACCGGCACGGGCGTGACCGCGCGCAGGCCGGTGTCGTCGAGTTCGACCAGCAGCATTTCCTTTTGCTGGGCCGCCTCGTCGAAACTCAGCGCGATCGGCGAGCCGCTGTAGCGGATGTGTTCCAGGCCGCCCACCTTCTGCGAACGATGGATATGCCCCAGCGCCAGGTAATCGACCGGCGGGAACGCCGCGGTCGGGAACGCCTCGAGCGTGCCGACGTAGATCTCGCGCACCGATTCGGTGGCGCTGGCGCCCACCGTCGTCAGATGGCCGGTGGCGATCAGCGGCAGGCGGCGGCCGGTTTCCTCGAGCAGCGCGTCGCGCACCGCCTCGGCCGCGTCGTAGCAGGCCTGGTAGTACGCCTGGATCGATGCCATCAATTGCTGGCGCTTCTCGTCGGCCGTCTGGCCGGCTTCGCTCAGGGTGACGTCGCGCGGGCGGATGAACGGGATCGCGCACACCACGCAGCCGGGCACGCCGGCCGCGCTGCCGCCGGCCTTGTCGTCAGCCGTGCCGCGGCGCAGCGGCAGCACGCGCACCTGATCCTCGGGCACGTCGGCATGCGGCACCACGGTGGCCGACAGGCGCGCGAGCAGCGCGCTGCTTTCGCGCAAGGTGGCGACCGAATCGTGGTTGCCGCCGAGCAGCAGCAGCGCCACGCCGGCTTCGTGCATCCGTACCACGAGCTGGCTGTACAGCTCGCGCGCGTAGCTGGGCGGCGTGCCGGTGTCGAAGATATCGCCGGCGATGACGACGGCGTCGACGGCCAGTTCCTGGACGCGCAGCATGAGCCAGTCGATCAGCGCCTGATGTTCGGCTTGACGGCTCTTGCCCATGAAGCTCTGGCCCAGATGCCAATCGGAAGTGTGGAGAAGACGCATGACGATGAGTGAGGGCGGGGTGCCGACGGTGCACAGCGGCGATGGCC
>NZ_BAAILN010000155.1:21164-42646 GCF_054589155.1 Burkholderia sp. 3C | reverse complement strand
CGGCCGGAGTGGGCGGCCGGCGCACGAGGCCCGCAGGGAGCGCGGGCGGCTGAGGTGAATCAGGCGCGCGTCGAGTGATCGAGCATCTCGAACGCCTCGAGCGCGGCTTGGAAGCGAGCCGCTTAGAAGCGGTGACGCACGCCGAACGTCGCGCCGACCTGATTGCCGGTGCTGGAAGCCGCAAGCAGGCCGCCAACCGACGCGGTGTTGTCGATCCGCACGCCCCGGCCGTTGTCGTACAGCGTGCCCGATGCATGCTGATAGACGGCGGCCAGATACACGTCGGTGCGCTTGCTCAGCGAGTAGTCGGCCGCGAGCGTGGCCGAGTGCCACTTCGGGCTGCCCGACGCCGAGCCGGCCCCGGACGTCTTGCCGAACGTGTAGGTGTAGCCGCCGAGCAGCGCGAGCGACGGCGCGAGCGCGTAGGTGCCGTTCAGTTCGATGTTGTCGAAGCGGATGTCGTTCGGCACGCCGGCCAGACGGGAATCCTCGACTTTCGAGTGGGTCCACAGCACGCCGACGGTGGCCGGGCCGTACACGTAATGCGCGCCGACACCGAACGTGCGATGCACGCCGGCCGGGATCGAATCGTCGGCCGCGGCCCCGTTCGGGTTCGTCAGCGCGCTGTTGTTCGATTGGTCGTAGGCGGCCCCCACGCTGAGCGGGCCGTTCTCGTAGCCCGCGCCGACGCTCCATGCGCGGCCGTTCGAGAAGTTCGTATCGTTGCTGAAGCCGAACGAGCCGCCGAAGTGGAAGCCCGCGTAGTTGGCGCTTTCGAACTTCACGGCATTGGCCGTCGAACGCTGCGTGCTGAGGCTGTCGTTGTCGAGCGGGTGCAGCGCGAGATTGACGCCCGAGGCGGTGCCCGACAGCGACAGCGGGGTCAGGTAATCGACGATCGAATCGAACTGGCGGCCCACGGTGAGCGTGCCGTAGACGTTGTCCTGCAGGCCCACGTAGGCCATCCGGTTGAAGCCCGATTCGTTGCGCGCGAACGCGCCGTTGCCGAGCGAGAACGCCGATTGCAAGCGGAAGATCGCCTTGCGGCCGCCGCCGAGGTCTTCCGCGCCGCGCAGGCCGAAGTACGTGTTCGACAGCCCGCCGTTGTTCTGCAGCCATTGGTTGTGGCCGCCGGCGTTGTTGACGTAGAGCACGCCCGCATCGAGCGATCCGTACAGCGTGACGCTGCTCTGGGCATGCGCCACCGGGGCGAATGCGCCGGCCAGTGCGAGCGCGATCAAGGGATGAGTGAGCGTTTTCTTCATGCGGTACCTCGGGTGTGACGCGTGGGTGGGTGGATGGGCCGCGGCGGCCTCGTCGAGCGGGAGGCTGCGGAGCGATGAATATAGTGAAAGCGGTATCGGCCGCACTTGTCCTCGAATAAGCAATGCACGGTTCGTGTGCGGCATATCGCCCGGGCTTGCCAAAGCGCCGAAAAGCATTTCTCGATTGATTGGTTCGGCGCCCGGGCCCTTGCTGCTATCGTTTTTTGCTGCACGCGGCGCACCGGTTCGTCGATCTTCCGGTGGCGGGCCGCGCCCGTGGTTTCTTGTCCCGGAGATCCGATTTCATGACCCGACGCACCGGCCGGCTGAGTCTCGGCGCCTTCCTCTATCCCACCGGCCACCACATCGCGGCCTGGCGTCACCCCGACACGCAGGCCGACGCGGGCGTGGATTTCCGTCATTACGTCAAACTCGCGCAAACTGCGGAGGCTGCGAAATTCGACCTCGTGTTCCTGGCCGACGGCGTGGGCACGCGCGGCGACGACGTCGAATTCCTGAGCCGCACCGCGCACAGCTACAACGCGCAGTTCGAGCCGTTGACGCTGCTGTCGGCGCTGGCCGCCGTGACCGAGCGGATCGGCCTGGTGGGCACCGCGTCCACCAGCTTCAACGAGCCGTATCACGTGGCGCGCAAGTTCGCCTCGCTCGACCACATCAGCAGCGGGCGCGCGGGCTGGAACCTGGTCACGTCGTCGAACCGCCACGAGGCCGAGAACTTCAATCGCGACGAGCACATCGCGCACGCCGACCGCTACGAGCGCGCCGAGGAATTCGCCGACGTGGTGCGCGGCCTCTGGGATAGCTGGGACGACGATGCATTCGTGCGCGACAAGGCGTCGGGGCGCTTCTTCGATCCGGCCAAGCGCCATGTGCTGCGGCATCGCGGCAAGTTCTTCCAGGTGCGCGGGCCGTTGAACGTGGCGCGCGCGCCCCAGGGGCACCCGGTGGTGGTGCAGGCCGGCTCGTCGGACGCCGGGCGGCGGCTCGCGGCGCGCACGGCCGAGGTGATCTTCACGGCGCAGCAGACGCTCGACGACGCGGTGGCGTTCTACGCCGATGTGAAGGGCCGCATGGCCGAGTGGGGCCGCCATCCCGACGAGCTGAAGATCATGCCGGGCGTGTTCCCGGTGGTGGGCCGCGACGAGAGCGAGGCGCGCGAGAAGTTCGAGGCGCTCCAGCAATTGATCGATCCGGTGGTGGGGCTCGCGCTGGTGTCGGGGTTGACGGGCGGCTTCGACCTGTCGCCCTATCCGTTCGACGGGCCGATTCCCGAGTTGCCGGAAACCAATGCGAGCAAGAGCCGCCAGGCGCTGACGCTCGATCTCGCGCGCCGCGAAAACCTGACGATCCGGCAACTGGCGCTGCGCGTGGCCGGCGCGCGCGGCCACTGGCAGTTGATCGGCACGCCGAAGCAGATCGCCGACGCGCTGGAGGAGCGCTTCGTCAACTATGGCGCGGACGGCTTCAACGTGATGGCGCCGACGCTGCCGGGCGGGCTGGAGGATTTCGTCACGCTGGTGCTGCCCGAATTGCGGCGGCGCGGCCTGTTCCGCGACGAATACGAAGGCACGACGTTGCGCCGGCATCTGGGGCTGGCGCGGCCGGCGCGCGTGGAACGGGTGAGCGAGCCTGGGGTGGTGGCGGCCTGACCTGTCGATGGATTCTGGCGCGGCGCGAAGCCAAAATCGTCAATGAGCAATGGCGCTGTGAGTGCAATGCCGTTCGACCGTATTCGAGTCTGGCCGATCACCCGACGAGTTCAAGCAGCGAATGGGAGTGGGCGTTGGCGGCTATCGTCGTTGCGTGTCGTTCGACAGGCGTCTGCTGTCCCACTTGCCGCAGTCTATTGCGCGCTGAAGCATTCCGACGGTGAGGGGAACGCGCTGCTGCGCTTCCCTTTTTCCTTTGCGAAAAATGAATCGGAAAAACGCCGTGAAGGGGTCGATCAATCCCTCGCCTTCGAAATATATGCTGCAGTCGAAATCGCCCGGGTCTACGTTGAACGTATTGAAGAACTCCTCCATGAAAATGGGTGAATCGTCTCCGGTCACGCCGAGATCGCTTTCAACTTCAGTGTGCGCAGTGACCCGATGCCTCTCGGGGTACAGTAATTTCTCTCGAATGAATGCAACAAGCTCGGGTGAAGTTTTCATGTTTGTATTCATTGCGGGAAGTGATTTTGATTAAATTCTGAAAATCATCCAAGTGTGCCCACTGTAGCGTCGTTGATCCGATCTTCCGGATTGACCATGCTGTTGTAGCGAACAATGGTTTTGGTATTTATTACAATAACGTCGTACATGCCGATGGCCCATCCGAGATATGGTATTTTTCGGCCCACAAATGCACCCAAGTTTGTCGTCCATCTCACCCGCAATGTCGATAGGGTCTTGCCAGTGAGGGTCGGCATTCTGAGTGGCATGTCAATGTCCAATAGCGCTCGGCAAACTATCGACGCGACCGATGTCCCGGGAGTTGCATATTTGAATTTCCCTCTCGTTCCGATGTCGGGTCGTCCGAGAAGGATGAGTATTACGCCATACACGTCCTGTATGCCTGTTTGCTTAATGGTTTCGTCGGTCATCAGGTAGAAAAATAACTCTGGCGATGTTAAATCATGGCCATCGTATTGATACAGATTCTGCTCGGCCGTGGGCGTGCCATCGTTTATCAAGCGTTCATAGTCATTCATTTGGGCCCCCGGGCTTAGTGAGTGCTGTTTTGCTTGACATCGATCACGGCAGTGACTGTTCCCTGACTGCCGCCAGTCGCGCTTTGTACGACGTATTCCTCTTCCATTCTTGCGAAGGATAACGCCACGTGTTCCAGTGCCGCGCCTGCTCCCACGGCAGGTTCGAGTTCGGTCACGATCACGTCGTACAAGGTAATTTTCAGATACGTCAGCGGCGTGCCACCCGCTTTGCGCATCGACAGCCGGGCCGTCGGAATGTGTTTGCCGTGAAAGCAGTAGCTCGCGAGATTGGGACTTGCCCGATCTATCAGGTGGATGAACCGTAGATCGTGGACTGTCGCTTTCGCGGCTCCACCGCCTGATCCCGAGTGCATGCTTGAATCTTGCGAGATTTTCCAACCGCAGCTTATGACTTCGATCTCGTTTGCGTGAGTGGCGTCCTGCGATTCGCCGGTAATGCCGTCGATCTTGATGAAAATGTCTGTCACGATGTCCCCGGTATCAGCCCCTCATTGGGCACTTGGCAGCGACCGTACCATTGTTCAGACAAATAGTTCGGCGGACTACTTGAGATGCATCAATGACCGGTGCTGCCGCACGACGATGGCGGGCATCAGGCAGCAGTGCACGAGCGCTTGCTTGAGACGCCGCCGTCCTTTTCCTTTTCATTGACATACCTGAACCGCCCCCGGAAATACGAATTCGCTCCCCACCCGCCACACCATCGAAACCGCCATCGCAGCGCCACCCTCGGTCACCGCAACAGACAATTCCTCGCTCCATACCCCTCCGCCCGAAAAGCAAACCCGAATCGCTTATTTGTCGTGGCGAAATCGACCGGCTCTAATAACGAACCGACACACCGCATGCGGTGGCGCCCCCAACGCCGCCGCCTGCACGATTTCGCGAAGATGCCCATGACCGATCTGACTTCATCCCTCCCGGCGAGCGTGCCTGCCGACGCGCGGCGTCGCGGCCTGTCCCGGGCGGCACTTTACTGGTGGCTGTCCTGGGCCGTTCCCCTGGTGCTGGTGGTGCTCTGGGAAATTGGCGCGCGCACCGGCCTGATCGACCCGCAAGTGCTGCCCGCGCCGAGCCGCGTGGCGGACACCGCCTGGGGCTTGATCGAATCGGGCGCGCTGTTCGTCCATCTCGGCGTGTCGCTGCTGCGTGCGGCCACCGGCTTCGTGATCGGCGGCACGGCCGGCTTCGTGCTCGGCGTGGCGGTGGGCTTCTCGCCGCTCACGCAGGCGCTGCTCGACCGCTCGATCCAGATGCTGCGCGCGGTGCCGTTCCTGGCGATGCTGCCGCTCGTGATCGTCTGGTTCGGCGTGGGCGAGACGGCGAAGATCTTCCTGGTGGCGCTCGCGGTGCTGTTCCCCATCTATATCAACACGGTGCTCGGCATCCGCCAGATCGACCCGAAGCTGATGGAACTCGGCAAGGTGGTCGGGCTGTCGTGGCCGGCCGTCGTGCGCCGCATCATCCTGCCGGGCGCGATGCCGTCGATCCTGACCGGCGTGCGCTATGCGCTGGCCCACGCGTGGCTGGCGCTGGTGATCGCCGAAACGCTGGCGACCACCAAGGGCATCGGCTTTCTCGCGATGGACGCACGCGAATTCCTGCAGACCGACATCATCGTGTTGACGATCGTGATCTACGCCGTGATCGGCGTGGTGGCCGACGCGCTGGCCCGTGCACTCGAAACGCGCCTGCTGGCCTGGCATCCGAATTTTGCGAAGGAGTCCCGTTGATGAGTACCGCCGATTTCGCCACGCCGGTGGCAGCCGCGCCGGCGCGGGACGCCGCCGCCGACCGTTTCGCGGGCGAGCCGCTGGCGGTGTCCGTCTCGGGGCTGCGCCGCCGGTATGGCGCGCGCGTCGTGATCGACGCGCTCGATCTGCAGATTCGCGAAGGCGAGTTCGTCGCGTTGCTCGGCGAAAGCGGCTGCGGCAAGACCACCTTGCTGCGCGCGCTGGCCGGCCTCGATGCGGCGGATGCGGGCCGGATTCATACGCCGCGCCGCGCGGCCGTGGTGTTCCAGGAGCATCGGCTGCTGCCGTGGGCGCGCGTGCACGAGAACGTCGTGCTGGGCAACGAACGCACGGTCGGCCGTGCCGGCGCGGATCGTGCGCTGGCCGAAGTGGGCCTGGCCGGCCGCGAGGAAGATTGGCCGCGCAACCTGTCGGGCGGCCAGGCGCAACGCGTCGCGTTGGCCCGTGCGCTGGTGCACGACCCGAAGCTGCTGCTGCTCGACGAGCCGTTCGCCGCGCTCGACGCGCTGACCCGCATCAAGATGCATGCGCTGGTCAAGGAACTGGTCGCACGGCACCGGCCGGGCGTGCTGCTCGTCACGCACGACGTGGACGAAGCCGTGGCGCTGGCCGACCGCATCCTCGTGATGCGCGCCGGCCGTATCGCCGACGTGCATGTGCCGGCGCACACCGAGCCGAAAGCGTTGCGCGAGGCGCTGCTGGCCTCGCTCGGCGTGCACCTGCACTGACGCCCGCGCGCCGCACATCGCACACCGCGGCGCGCTCCCCGAATGTCATCGAAGCACGGCCCCTTGCGGCCGAGCGGCGAGCTGCGCCTTGCCCATTCGCACGGTGTGGCCGCCCGAACCCGATATCGCAACACGCATCCGAGTAGACCAAGGAAACACGCATGAACGATTTCACGTTGAGCCGCCGCCATCTGCTGCGCACCGCGGGCGGCCTGCTGGCCGGCGCGGCCACCGGCATCCTGCCCGCCGCCGCGTTCGCGGCAGCCCCCGCCAAGCTGACCCGCAACACCGACACGGTGCGGATCGGCTGGGGCCACGGCAGCCTGTCGCTGCTGGCCAAGCAGAGCGACACCTTCTCGAAGACGCTGGCCGGGCAGGGCATCAAGGTCGAATGGGTCGGCCCGTTCCCGAACCACGCGCCGTCGCTGCAGGCGGTGATCGGCGGCAGCGCCGATTTCGGCTTCTGGGGCTCGACGACGCCGGCTCTCGCCGCGATGCTGGCCGGCGCGCCGCTGGTATTCAACGAGTTCAACATCTACTCGCCGCGTTCGACCGCGATCATCGTGAAGAAGTCGAGCGGCATCCATTCGGTGGCCGACCTGGTCGGCAAGAAGGTGGCGATCAACCGTTCGGGCCTTGGCGAATTCCTGCTGGTGGCGGCGCTGGAGCAGAACCACATCGACCGCAGCAAGGTGGAGTTCGTCTATCTGAACCCGCCCGACGCGGGGCCCGCCTTCGCGCAAGGCAAGGTGGATGCGTGGTCGATGTGGTCGCCGGCCGTCGACATCGCGCGCTTCGCGACCGACTCGAAGGACATCTTCAACGAAGGCCGCGACCTGAATTTCCTGATCGACTTCAATTCGCTCGTCACGCGCCGCAAGTTCAGCGAGGAGAATTCGGCGCTGGTGCGCGCAGTGATCGACGCCTACGTGAGCGTGGGCAACTGGCAATCGACGCATGCGGTGGAGTCCGAAAAGATCGCCCAGGAGGACGCGGGCTATCCGAACCCGGTGCGCGACTACCTGACGAGCCTGAAGCGCCAGAACAAGTTCTACGAAGCCGACGACACCGAGTTCCGCGCCCGCTTCCAGCGCGCCGCGGATTGGCTGGCCGAGCGCCAGATCATTCGCTCGAAGGTCAATGTCGGCGATTACTGCGTCCGCGTCTGACCGGGAGATCACCATGACCGCACCTCGCCATCTGCGCCTCGGCGTCAACGTCCTCGCCTCGGGCCGCCACGACGCGGCCTGGAAGACGTTCGACGACAAGCGCCACCTGTCGACCGACATCGATCACTTCGTGACGATCGCGAAATCGGCCGAACGCGCGCTGCTCGACGCGATCTTCCTGGCCGACGGCCCCGGCGGCCTTGTATCGGAATCCTACATACGGCCGTGGCGCGCGCTCGATCCGGCGGTGCTGATCGCGCATCTGGCCGCGCACACCCGCAACATCGGGCTGGTCTGCACGACCACCTCGCTGTTCGGCCATCCGTATACGATCGCGCGGCAGATCGCGTCGGTCGATCACATGAGCCGTGGCCGCGCGGCCTGGAACGTGATCACCTCGCAAAACCCGCCCGCGCTAGACGCATACGGCGTGGAGCACGGCTGGAATCAGGAAGTGCGTTACCAGCGCGCCGAGGAGTTCGTGAAGATCGTCACGGCGTTCTGGGACAGCACGCCCGACGAGGCCGTGGTGGCCGACCCGGACACGACCGTGTATCTCGACCCGTCGAAGCTGCGCAAGCTCGATTTTCGCGGCGAGCATTTCTCGGCGCGCGGCGCGCTGTCGGTGCCGGAAACGCCGCAGGGCCGCCCGGTGATCTTCCAGGCCGGGCAGTCGGCCGACAGCCGCGCGTTCGGCGCGCGCTATGCCGATGCGCTGTTCACGGGCCAACGGATCATCGAAGGCGCACGCACGTTCTACCGCGAGGTCAAGACGCTGGCGGCCGGTTATGGCAGGAATCCCGATCATCTGCTGGTGATGCCGGGGCTGTTCCCGATCCTCGGCTCGACCGACGAGGAAGCAAGCCGCCACAAGCGCGGGCTCGACGACCTGCTCGATTCGGTCGCGCTGCGCAAGGAGCTGGCGCGCCATCTGGCCGTCGATCCGGCGCTGCTGGCCGACCTCGACGGGCCGATCCCGTACGCGGCCACCGAGGCGAATGCCGACCAGGTGCCGGTGGCATCGCGCTGGCATCGCAACGAGATGCTCAAGGAAGCGAAGCAGAACGAATGGAATATCCGCGAGCTGCTGTTCTCGAACATCACGGGCGGGCACCGGATTTTCGTCGGCACGCCTGAAGGTTTCGCGCACGACATGGTGCACTGGCTCGACACGCAGGCCACCGACGGCTTCAACCTGAACATCGACGTGCAGCCCACCGGCCTCGACCTGATCGCCGACGAGGTGATTCCGGTGTTGCAGAAGCTCGGCCGCTACCGTATGGCTTACGAAGGCACGACGCTGCGCGACAACCTCGGGCTGCCGCGCTACGACGCGCGGCTGGGCAACGGCGCGCTCGACGCGGCCGCCTGAGCGGACGCCGCTCTCACATTTCACGGAGACCGATCGATCATGTCCGATACCGATTTCACCACCGATCTCGAACGGCCCGGCGTGCAGGCGACGCAGCCGCAGGCAGAACCGGCGGCCTCGCGCGTGGCGGATGCCGCCGCGAGCGTGCCGCCGTACCTTTCTGCGCTGTCCGTGCGGCTCGGCTTCGCCGCGCAACTGGCCGAGATCGGCCGCACCGCCGCCGCGCGCGATCTCACGCAGGCGCTGCCTCATGCCGAGATCGCCGCGCTGAAGGCGGCCGGCGCGGGTGCGCTGCGGCTGGCCACGGATGCCGGCGGCCACGGGCTGTCGCTGACCGAGCTGTTCGCGGTGGCGCGCGACATCGCCGCGGCCGATTCGAACATCGCGCACGCGTTCCGCAATCACTTCTTCCAGATCGAGGCGGCGCTGCGCCGGCCCGCGCATCCGTTCCATGCGCAGGTGCTCGGCATCGCCGGACGGCGGCAGACGGTGGGCCTGAGCTTTACCGAAAGCGACGTCAAGGAAGCCGGCGCGCGCCCGACGCGGGTGCTGAACCGCCTCGAATGGGATGCGCAGCGCGACGCCTATCTCGGCTCGGGCGACAAGGTATACGCCACCGGTAATCTGTACAACGATGCATTCGTGGGCACGGCGGTCGAAAGCCGGCGCGGCGAGACGGTGCAATACGTGCTGGCGCGCGGCGAGGGCGTGGCGAACGACGACGACTGGCAGGGCTTCGGCCAGCGCCTGACCGGCTCGGGCACGGCGCGCTTTCGCGAGGTGGCGGTGCCCGCGTCGAACGTGCACCCGCTCGATCCGCCCGATCGCGAGGGCGCCGCGCCGTGGAAATTCACGTTCCACCAGGTGTATCTGACGAACTGCATCGCCGGGATCGTGCGTCGCATCGCGGCGGACGCCACCGACGTGCTGCGCAACCGGGGCCGCAACTTCTATCACGGCGAGGCCGCGCATCCGTCGGACGAGGCCGTGTTGCAGGCGCAACTCGGGCGGATTCGCGCGTATGCGGCGAGCGTCGAGGCGACCATCGATCGCACCATCGCGAAGCTCCAGCAGGCGTGGGATGCGATCGGCACCGATGCCGAATACGACGCGGTGCTGGCGGCCTCGCTGTCGGCTGCCGAGGCCAAGGTGGTGATCGATGAACTGGCGCCGCAAATCGCGAGCTGGCTGATCGATCTCGGCTCCGGCTCGGTGGTGTCGCGCCGCAACGGGCTCGACCGCCACTGGCGCAACATCAAGGTGATCGCTTCGCACAATCCGCGGCTCTACAAGGAGCGCTTTCTCGGGCAGAACCAGTTGAACGGCGTGCTGCCGCCGACCGGCGCGTTCTTCTGATCGAGTGAATCGAGGCGCGCATCGCGCGTGCCTCGATGCCGGGTCATCGAGTCAATCGGTCAGGTCAATTCAACGCCACCGCGGCGGCAGCGCCCACCGGCGTGCCCTCGATCGCCACCGAGGCCCGCCCGTCCGGCCCCACCGGCACGTCGCCCACCAGCGTGGTGCGATACAACTGCCGGTCGAAGTCGAGATCGAAGATATCGGTCGGCGCGAGATGGGCGGTCGAGCGGTTGTCCCAGAACGCCAGGCTGCGCGGCTCCCACTTGAAACGCACCGTGAACTCGGGCCGCGTGACGTGCTCCCACAGCAATTCCAGCAGCGCCTGGCTTTCGCGCGCGCTCACGCCGACGATCGACTTGAGGAAGCTCGGGCTGACATACAGCGCGCGCTCGCCCGTTTCCGGATGAATCCGCACCAGCGGATGCTCGGTCACGAGCGCTCGCCGCTCGACCGCCTCGGCGTAACCGGCCGTGGCGCTGGCGCCGGCCGGCGGGGTGAAGCGGTGGATGCCGCGCAGGCCGTCCACGAGGCGCTGGATCGGCGCGGACAGCGTTTCGTAGGCGCGCACGAGGTTGGTCCATTGGGTGTCGCCGCCGTACGGCGGAATCGTCACGCCGCGCAGGATCGACGCCCAGGGCGGGTTGACGGCGGCCGTCACGTCGGTGTGCCAGCCCGTCCACGGGCGGCGCACCGGCTGCCCCTCGAAACGCGTCGACTGGCGATGCTTGCCGATCGAGTAGACCTCGGGATGCCCGTCGACATGGCCGAACACCGGGTGGCCGAGCGTCAGTTCCCCGAACTGTGCGGAGAACGCCACGTGCTGCTCGTGCGTCAGGAACTGCTCGCGGAAAAACACCACGCGCCACTTCAGCAGCGCGCCGCGAATCGCGGCGATTTCCAGCGCCTCCAGCGGGCGGGTCAGGTCGACGCCGCGAATTTCGGCGCCGATATGCGCGGACAGCGGAATCACGTCGAGCGACGACGATACGGCCTGGTTCATGCGGATTCTCCGTTCGGGGCGGGGCGGACAGGCGGCGTCGGGATCGGCGTCGCCAGACAATTCAGTCAAGCGAAACATCATGCGGCGGCCCGCCGTGGTACGGCAGCGGGCCGTCGCACCAACGCGCGGCAAGGGCGGACGCCGCCGCGCCGGCCCGGCGCGGCTGGCGGCCGAATCGTGCGCACGCGTCATTGCAGCGTGGCGTCGCGGCCCTTCAGCACGACGCTGCGGCGGCCGTCCACGCTGACCGGCACGTCGCCGTGCACGGTGGCGCGGCGCACCACGCGGCGCGCGTCGCCGTAGTCGTTGATCGCGTAGTGCTGGGTGGCGCGGTTGTCCCAGATCGCCACGTCGCCCTCGCGCCAGCTCCAGCGCACGGTGTTTTCCAGGCGCGTCACGTGTTCGTGCAGCACTTGCAGCAGGTGCGCCGAATCACTGGCGGACAGGCCCTTGAGGCGCTGCACGAAGTGGCCGAGCACGAGCGTGCGCTCGCCCGTGACGGGGTGCACGCGCACCACCGGGTGCTCGGTTTCGTAGACGGTGGACGTGAACACCTCGCGGTAGCGCTTGAGCTGATCCGGATCGGCGTTCACATGCGAGGCGGCGTAGTCGTAGGCGTTGGTGTGCAGCGCCCAGAGCGTGTCCACCAGCTCGCGCAGCGCGGCGGGCAGGTGGGTGTAAGCGGCGGCCGTGTTGGCCCACACGGTGTCGCCGCCGGCCGGCGGAATCACCACGGCGCGCAGGATCGACACCTTCGGGTAGGCGTCGACGAACGTCACGTCGGTGTGCCAGGAATTGGCGCGTGCGCCGTGGGCCGAATCGAGTTCGAGCAGGCCGGCGCTGCCGTCGACCGACGGTACGGTCGGGTGCGCCACGGTCTCGCCGAAGCGGCGCGCGAACGCTTCCTGCGCGGCGTCGTCCAGATGCTGCTGGCCACGGAAGAACAGCACCTTGTGCGTGTGCAGGGCATCGAGCAATGCGTCGAACGTGGCGTCGTCGATCTCGCCCGATAGTTTGACATCCGAAATTTCCGCGCCGATCCGGCCGGCGACGCGCCGCAATTCCAGCGGCGAGGCCTGCGTGCGGGCGGCGTGGTGGTGGGCGGCGTGTTGCGACGATGGGGCGATCTGAACGTCGGACATCGGGGTGTCTCCTTCGGTGGGGAAAGCGGTTCGGATATTCAAGCAGCGCGCGGGGCAAACCGGAACTGACGATTCGTCGTATCGATAGACGCCGGCGCGCGAACGAGCGGCTGTACGCAGCGGGCCACGCTCACCAGGCCAGCCGCCAGTTGCCGGCCGGCAGCGGCGGGGCGGCCACGGGCGGCGTGATGCGCGCGGTGGCGTCGTCGTCGCCGAGATCGCTGAGGATCGCGTCGCGCAGTTGCGCGAACGCCGCGCCATTGCGGTCGCGCGAGCGCGGCAGGCCGACGTCGACGATGCGCGCGATGCGGCCCGGGCGCGGCGCCATCGTCACGACGCGATCGCCGAGCCAGACGGCTTCGTCCACGTCGTGCGTGACGAGAATCATGGTGATGCGTTCCTGCTGCCAGATCCGTTGCAATTCGTGCTGCATGCGCGTGCGGGTTTGCGCGTCGAGCGCGCCGAACGGCTCGTCGAGCAACAGCAGCCGCGGCCGGTTCACGAGCCCGCGCGCGATCGCCACGCGCTGCGCCATGCCGCCCGACAACTGGCTCGGGTAGGCCTGCTCGAAGCCGTTCAGGCCCACCAGCGCGATGTGCTCGGCCACGGCCGCGCGCCGCGCCTTCGCGTCGAGCGGCGAATTGCGCAGCGCGGCCTCCACGTTCTGCGTGACGTTCAGCCAGGGAAACAGCCGGTGATCCTGGAATACGATGCCGCGCTGCAGCGAGGTGTCGCGCACGCGCTCGCCGCCGGCGCGGATCTCGCCGTCGTAATCCACGTCGAGGCCGGCGATCAGGCGCAGCAGCGTGGATTTCCCGCAACCGCTCGCGCCGACGATGCTGACGAATTCGCCGCCGCGCACGTGCAACGAAATGTCGTCGAGCACGTCGAGCGCCTGGGTGCCCGCGCCGTGCGGCGCGTAGCGTTTGCGGACATGCTGGATGTCGAGCGAATCGAGCGAATCGGACGGGTCGAGAGTCATGCGGCTTCCCTGAGTGGCGAGGACGAATCGATGGCGGTGCGGGCGGCCCGGCCGCGCGCGAGCAGCCGGCGCTCGATGGCGCGTGCGCCCGCATTGAGCGCCCAGCCGGTGATGCCGACCACGAGGATGCCAAACAGCACGAGATCCATGCGGAACTGCTCGCTGCCGTCGATCAGCGTGTTGCCGATGCCGCTGCCGGCCACCAGCAGGTATTCGGCGCCGAGCGTGGCGAGCCACGAATAGATCAGGCCCAGATAGAGGCCGGTGGAGATCGACGGCAGCGCGGCCGGCACGATCACATGGCGGATCAGTTGCCAGCGCGAATAGCGCAGCGTGCGCGCCACTTCCACGTAGGCGCGCGGCACCGCGTGGATGCCGTCGCAGGTGTGCGCGGCCACCGGCAGCAGCGCGGCCAGCGACAGGAACACCACCTTGGCGGTGTCGCCGAGCCCGAACCACACGGAAATCAGCGGAATCCATGCGAACAGCGAGATCTGCTTGAAGGTATCGAAGGTCGGGCCGATCACGCGCGCGGCGAGCCGCGACAGGCCGAGCGCCGTGCCGAGCAGCAGGCCGGCGGCCGTGCCGATCGCGAAGCCCGCGAATTCGCGCGCGAGCGACGCCGACAGCGCCCGCGCCAGCGCGCCGCTCGCGATCTGCTCGCGCGCGGTGCGCAGCACATCGGCCGGGCTGACCAGCAGGCCCGCGTGGCCGCGATGCGTGGCGGCGATCAGCCACCAGGCGGCGAGCGCCACGAGCGGCAGCACCAGGCCGCGCAGGTCGGGCACGCGCCAGCGGCCCGGCGAGGATTTGAGGAATGCGAACGACGTCATGACACGAGGCTCCCGGCCTGGAAAACGGAACGATTCGATGCGGGCGCGATTCAGGCCCGGAACGCGGAGGCTCGGCCACGCCGCAGCCGTGCTTCCAGCGCATCGAGCAGGCGGTTGATCGCATAACCGATCGCGCCGACGATCACCACGGCCGCCATCACGAGATCGAGCTGGAACAACTGCCGCCCGTACACGATCAGGTAGCCGAGGCCTTCCGAGGACGCCACCAGTTCAACCACCACCAGCGCGAGCCAGGCCTTCGTGAACCCGAGCCGCACGCCGGTCGCCAGCGTGGGCACGGCGGCCGGCAGCACCACGTGGACGATGCGTTGCAGGCGGCTGTAGCCGAACACGCGCGCGGCCTCGTCGAGCGCGGGCGGCGTTTCGCGAAAGCCCTGCAACGTGCTCATTGCCACCGGCACCAGCGCCGCGTGGGCGATCAGGATGATCTTGAGCGGCTCGCCCACGCCCACCAGCAACAGCAGGAACGGCAGCCAGCCGAGCACCGGAATCTGCACGATCGCGTTGAAGCTGGGCAGCACGTAGGCCTCGGCGGTGCGCGACAGCCCGAGCCACGCGCCGATCGCGAAGCCCGCCAGCGAGCCGGCCGCGAAGCCGAACAGCACGCGTTGCAGGCTGATCCAGGTGTTGCTCAACAGGTCGCCGCTGCGTGCGAGTTCGGCGAGCGTCTGCCACACCGCCTCGGGCGGCGGCAGGATTTGCGGCGCGATCCAGCCGCGCTCGCAACCGATCGTCCACAGCGCGAACAGCACGGCCGGCAGCAGCCACGGCGCGATGATCCAGCCGAGCGCGGCGGCACGGCGGCGCAGGCCGGCCTTCGCGCGCGGGGCATCGGCGGAGACGGCGGCCTGGTCGCCGCGCTCGCGTATCGAAATCGCGGTATCGCTCATCACGGCTCCCGGGGGCGTGCTCAGGTTTGCGGTTTGCCCGACGCGTCGTAGCTCGGCCAGTAGTGTTCGAGATGCTGGGCCTTGAGCGCCTGGTCGAGATACTTCGGTTCGATCCAGCCGTTGACATCGGCAGGATGACGAATCAATTTGAGCTTCAGCGCGTCCTGCGCGACGGCCGTGTAGCGGGCCACGAAGAACGGATCGAGCAGCGGCGACTCGCGTGACTTCAGCGTGCCGGCCGGGAATTCGGCCGCCCACGACGATACGGGGATGCCGGTCTTCGCCCAGGTGTTCAGCAGCGCGTCGCGATTGCCTTCGTCGGACGCCCAGCGCGCGGCGGTCACGAACACGTTGACCACGCGCTGCACGATGTCGGGGTGCGCCTGCTCGAAATCGTCGAGCACCAGCAGATGCGATTGGCGCGTGAACTGCAGGCCCTGGTCCTGCGATTGATAGATGATCTTGGCCAGCCCCGAATCGACCAGCTTCGACAGGTGGTAATCGGTGACGGACGCGTCGATGCCCTTCGAGGCCAGCGCGGCCAGCGCGCTCGACGTATCGAGGTTGATCACGCGCAGGTCGCGCTCGTCGAGGCCGTTGGCGGCCAGCACGTTGTCGATCACGAGTTGCAGGTTGGTGCCCCGGAAGATCGCGACGCGCTTGCCCTTCAGGTCCTTCACGGTGTGGATGTCGGAGCCGGTCGGCACGCCGATCTTGATGCCGCTGCGCACGCCCACGGCCGCGATCAGGTGCGTCTTCAGCCCGTTGGCGCGGGCCAGCACGGCCGGCAGGTCGCCTTGCAGCGCGAAGTCGATCGACTTGTCGGCGATCGCCTCGTTGACGGCCGGCCCCGCACCCTTGAAGAACAGCCACTGGATGCGGATGCCCTCGCGCGCGAACTCCTTTTCGAGCAGCTTCTGCTGCTGCACGACCGCGCCGGGGTTGCTGCCGAAGGTGGGCGGGTCTCCCGCGCCCTGTTCGGCGACGCCGATGCGGATGGTGTCCGGCGCGGCGGCGTGGGCCGCGGCGGCGCTCAGGGTCAGGGCGGCGGCCAGCAGCACGGGGCGCAGCAGCAGGCGGATCAACGAACGGGACTGAAAGCGGGGCGTGGAAAAGAGCGGCATGGATCCTCGTGGCGGCGGTGGAGCCGGATGCGGAATGGGGAGGAAGTCGGATCGATTCGCGGTGTCGATCAACCGGGACGAATCATTCTTGTCGAGCGTTTGCCCGATCGCAAACAAGCATTTCTGATTTGCTTTCGCGCTGGGAAATGGAGAAAAGCGCAGGAGAACTCAACGAAATGCAGCGAGCCGACGCGATCGCGTCGGCTCGTCTGTTCGCTTAGAACTTCACGCGGATGCCGCTGAATACCGCCACCTGGCGGTTGTTCGACGAGGCGGTGCCCGCGTCTGCGATCGCCGCGATCGACTGATAGCCGTTGCCCGCCACCGCCGTGCTTCCACTTCCGGACGCCAGTTGGTAGACGCCCGACAGATACAGCTCGGTGCGCTTCGACAGCGCGTAATCCACGCCCAGCGTGAACTGGTGCCAGCGCGGCTTGAGCGTGCCGCCGCCCGCGCCGGGCAGGCTGCTCGCGCGCCCGTCGGTGAACGTGTACACGCCGATCAGCGTGGTGGCCGGCGTGACGCGGTAGCGCGCGTTGACGTCGTAGTTGTTGAGGCGGCGGGAAGAGCCGTCAACATAGTTCAGCTGCGTGTGGCTCCATGCGAAACCGAGGATCGTCGCGCCGAACGTGTAGTTTGCGCCGGCCACCGTGATCTGCTGCTTGGCCACGCCGCCGTTCAGGCCGTAGAAGAACCCGCCGCTGTAGTCGTCGCCCGCGGTGGTGCTGGCGCCGCCCACGGCGCCGCCGGTATTGCTGGTCGAATTCGGATGGTTCAGCACCACGTAGCCCGCGCCGAGCGAGAGCGGGCCGTTCGCGTAGTTGGCGGCGATGCCCCACGCGCGGTTGTTGCCGAAGCCGGTGCCCGCGCCCGAACCGGGCTGGTTGCTGAACGCATACAGGCCGTCGACGGTGAAGCCGGCGATCGTGTCGCTGCGGAACTTCACGGCGTTGTTGATGCGGAACGTCTGGTTCAGGTTGTCGTTGTCGCCCACGTGGGTGGCCGGCGACCAGAAGCCCGAGCCCGAGTATTGTGCGACCAGGTCGGACAGCGGTTCGTATTGGCGGCCGAACGTCAGCGTGCCGATGCCTTGTTTCGCAATCCCGACGAATGCCTGGCGGCCGAAGATGCGGCCGCCCTGGCCCAGCGTGCCGTCGTTGGTGCGGAAGCCGCTTTCCAACGTGAACACGGCCGACAGGCCGCCGCCGAGATCCTCGGTGCCCTTCAGGCCCCAGCGGCTGCCCGACAGCTTGCCGCTCGACTGCTGGATGTTCGAGCCGCCTTTCTGGTTATTGGTATACGCAATGCCCGCATCGACGATGCCGTACAGCGTGACCGAGCTTTGCGCATGCGCCGCAACGGAAGTGGCGGAGACGAGGCCGAGCGCCAGGGTTTTCTTCAACATACGATTCCTTTTGTCTTGATCGCGAGTGGGAAAGGAACCCGATGCTAGGGACGCGCCGCCGCTGCACGAAGCAATGTTCCGGGAATAGCAAAGCAGAATTTCATGGTTGTGGGCATGCTTCTCGCAGCGCTCGCGCGGCGCCGGATAAAACGTATGGATGCCGAATGAAATGATTGCGCCCGCATCGATAATGGAAATCGAACATCCGCTTCCGAAGGTCTTGAGAAATCCTTATCGAAAACACAATGAAGCGAAACGGGGCGCGTTGACGTTTTTATGCGACGGGCGTACGTGGCGCGGCTGGCGCGCCGCATAACCTTAGGCGAATTGATTGGTTCGCGGTCACCACGGCGCGTCATATCGTGATGGCGTGACGAAGCGTCGAGGCATCGAGGCGGCCGTGGCCAGGGCCGCGCGGCGTTTCGTACGTTGCTGCTTTGGAAATGACAATTGATTGGTTCTCATCCGGCGCGGTGCGATAGCACAGTGGCGTTGACGGCTATAGACGGCAGCGATGCCGCACCCGGACCGTCACGTTGCCGTGCGACAGCACGGAACCGGACCGCAAGGAGGAACCCATGACATTGACGACCGAAGCGCACGACATTCTTGAACAAGCCCGCACGGCGGCGCATGAGCAGGGCCTGCGCTACGGCGGCGGCATTGCCCCGGCGCAGGCCTGGGCGCTGGCCACCGCCGGCGAGGCGCTGCTGATCGACGTGCGCACCGGCGAGGAGCGCAAGTTCGTCGGGCACGTGCCCGGCTCGCAACACGTGGCCTGGGCCACCGGCACCAGCCTGACGCGCAACCCGCGCTTCGTGCGCGAGCTGGAAGCGAAGGCCGGCGGCAAGGACGCCGTGATCCTGCTGCTGTGCCGCAGCGGCAAGCGCTCGGCGCTGGCGGCCGACGCGGCGGCCAAGGCCGGCTTCACGCAGGTCTACAACGTGCTCGAAGGCTTCGAGGGCGAACTGGACGACGCGCAGCGGCGCGGCGCCCATAACGGCTGGCGGTTTCGCGGCCTGCCGTGGCTACAGGATTGATGAACCCGCGCAGATCGCGCATCTGATTGAACGAGGATCCCAACGTGGCAGCATTCGACATCGACGACGTGGTCCGCTCGCTGCATGCGGCGCGGCATGGCTGGCGCGAGCGCCAGCGGCGCCTGATCGAGCCGGGCGGGCGCGATCTGCCGTCGCGCGAGGCGCTCGGCGGCATCGTCGACGCGCTCAAGGGCGTGCTGTTTCCGATGCGGCTCGGGCCGCCCGACCTGCGCCAGGAAAGTGAGGACCTCTACGTGGCGCACGCGCTCGACGCGGCGCTGAACGCGCTGTTCTCGCAGGCGCGGCTCGAACTGCGCTACGCGGCGCGTTACCGCGACAGCGGCGACGCCACCGAGGCCGCCGCGCGCGCAGCCGTGCAGGCGTTCGCCGAACAGTTGCCCGAGATCCGCACGCGTCTCGACGAGGATGTGCTGGCCGCCTTCCACGGCGATCCGGCTGCCGGCAGCGTGGACGAGGTGCTGCTCTGCTATCCGGGCGTGCTCGCGATCCTGCACTACCGGCTCGCGCACGAACTGTATCGGCTCGGCCTGCCGCTGCTCGCGCGGATGCTGGCCGAGCGCGCCCATGCCGACACCGGCATCGACATCCACCCCGGCGCGCGGATCGGCGCGGGCTTCTTCATCGATCACGGCACGGGCGTGGTGATCGGCGAGACGGCCATCATCGGCGAGCGCGTGCGCATCTATCAGGCGGTGACGCTCGGCGCGAAACGCTTTCCGCGCGACGCGGCCGGGAACCTCGAGAAAGGGCTGCCGCGTCATCCCTTGGTGGAAGACGACGTGGTGATCTATGCCGGCGCGACGATTCTCGGGCGCATCACGATCGGGCGCGGCTCGGTGATCGGCGGCAACGTCTGGCTCACGCACGACGTGCCGCCGGGCAGCCATGTGACGCAGGCCGTGCCGTCCACCGATGTGTCGCGGCCGGCGCCGAAAGCCGCTCAAGCTGCTCAGGCTACGCAAGCCGCCACCTCGGAGCTTGCCTCATGACGCAACTGGTCCGGCAATTCGGCGCTGCCGTGCGGCGCCTGCGCGAGACGCGCGCCTGGTCGCAGGAGCTGCTGGCCGAGCACGCGGGCCTGAACCGCTCGTATGTCGGCGAGATCGAGCGCGGCGAGGTGATCGCCTCGCTGGTCACGGTCGAGAAGCTCGCCAACGCGTTCGAGGTGCCGATTGCCTTGTTGTTACGGCCGGCCGCCGACGAACTGACGGCCTGAGCCTCGCCTTGCATCGCGCGGCACGACCGTGCCGCGCTTCCCGTTCTCTTCTCGTTTCGCCGCTCCGAGCCGCCACGCCCGGTGCGCGTCTGACGCCTATAGCATGTTGAGCGTCGATGGGCTGCGTCCCCATAATCGCCGCGCGTCATAAGCATTCCCGATATTCTTCTAAACCCGGAGCCCGACATGTCGACCGTAGCAAACGGCCCGACCACGCTGAGCGATCACGCCGCACGCCAGCTTGCGAATGCCACCAAGACCGTTCCCCAGCTTTCCACCATCACGCCGCGCTGGCTGACCCATTTCCTGCAATGGGTGCCGGTCGAGGCCGGCATCTACCGCCTGAACCAGGTGAAGGACCCCGAAGCCGTGCGTGCCGCCTGCACGCAGTTGGAGGACGAGCGCGAACTGCCGAAGACGTTCGTGCCGTACGAGGAACAGCCGCGCGAGTATTTCCTGAACGCGGTCAGCACCGTGCTCGACGTGCATACGCGCATTTCGGACCTTTACAGCAGCCCGCACGACCAGATCAAGGAACAACTGCGCCTGACGATCGAGACGATCAAGGAGCTGCAGGAAAGCCAATTGATCAACAATCCTGACTATGGCTTGCTGGCCAACGTGGCCGAGGAACAGCGCGTATTTCCGCTGACCGGCGCGCCCACGCCGGACGATCTCGACGAGCTGCTGACCAAGGTCTGGAAGGAGCCGGCGTTCTTCCTGACGCACCCGCTGGCGATCGCCGCGTTCGGCCGCGAATGCACGCGGCGTGGCGTGCCGCCGCCCACGGTCAGCCTGTTCGGCTCGCAGTTCATCACGTGGCGCGGCATTCCGCTAATTCCGTCGGACAAGGTGCCGGTGGCCGACGGCAAGTCGAAGATCCTGCTGCTGCGCGTGGGCGACAAGCGCCAGGGCGTGGTCGGCCTCTACCAGCCGGGCGTGGCCGGCGAACAGGGCCCGGGCCTGTCGGTGCGTTTCATGGGCATCAACAACCAGGCGATCGCGTCGTACCTGATTTCGCTCTACTGCTCGCTGGCCGTCCATTCGGTGGACGCGCTCGCGGTTCTCGATGACGTGGAGATCGGCAAGTACCATGACTACCCCGACACCTACCGCTGATCTGGCGGCCCCGGGCGCTCGCGCGCCCATCGGGCTGCCCGATCCGGCGGCGCTCGCGCAGTTGGCGAACGCGTTCTTCTCGGCGTTGCCGGGGCGCGCGGATGCGCCGGGCGCGGCGCTCGGCAGCGGCGCGGCGGGCATCGCGCCCGCCACGCTGCCCGCCGCCGCGCCGGCCCTGGCGTTGGCCGCCAACCCCGCGCCGGCCGGTTCGCCGCTCGCCGGGCCGGGCGGCACGGGCACCGGCGTGCCGTCGCAGGGCGTGCCGGCCGGCAAGGCGCCGGGTGCAAACCTGCTGCCGGCCGCGCCCA
>NZ_BAAILN010000155.1:0-21065 GCF_054589155.1 Burkholderia sp. 3C | reverse complement strand
GGTGCTGTCGCTCGGCAACCGCGCGCCGGCGCTCGCGCCGCACGCGGCGGCCAACGGCCTGCCCGATACGGCCACGGTCGCCGCGCCCGCGCTCGAACCGCGCGGCGGCGGTGCGCTGCTCGGCGCGCCGCCCGTGTCGTCGGCAGGCTCTGCGCGTGCGGCGGCTGCGCCGGGCGCGTCGCCGTTCTATTTCGTCGACGATGCCGCGCACGGCTGGCATGCCGCGCCGCAGCCGGTCGCCACGCCGGTGTCGGGCGCGCCGTCCGCGCAAAGCTACGGGCTGCCCGATGCCGACGCGCTGCGTGACTTGTTGGCGCTGCACGATGCAGGGAAAGCACCGGGCGGCAGCGGCGCGCGTTATTTCGTGAGCGACGGTGCGCCGGCAGCATCAACGAGCACGTCACCGTTCGCTGGCGCGCATCCGCCGTTCGACGTCAATGCGATTCGCCGCGATTTCCCGATCCTGGCCGAACGCGTGAACGGCAAGCCGCTCGTCTGGTTCGACAACGCGGCCACCACCCACAAGCCGCAGGCGGTGATCGACCGGCTCGCGCATTTCTACGCGCACGAGAACTCGAACATCCACCGCGCGGCGCACGCGCTGGCGGGCCGCGCCACTGATGCCTACGAACACGCGCGCGACACGGTGCGGCGCTTCATCGGCGCGGCGTCGTCGGACGAGATCATCTTCGCGCGCGGCGCGACCGAGGCGATCAACCTGGTCGCCAAGACCTGGGGCGTGCAGAACGTGGGCGAGGGCGACGAGATCATCGTCTCGAACCTCGAGCACCACGCGAACATCGTGCCGTGGCAGCAACTGGCCGCGCAGCAGGGCGCGACGCTGCGCGTGATTCCGGTGGACGATTCGGGCCAGGTGCGGCTCGACGAGTTCCGCAAGCTGCTGAATGCGCGCACGCGGATCGTCGCGGTCACGCAGGTGTCGAACGCGCTGGGCACGGTGGTGCCGGTGGGCGAGATCATCGAGCTGGCGCATCGCGCCGGGGCGGTGGCGCTGGTGGACGGCGCGCAGTCGATCTCGCACATGCGGGTGGACGTGCAGGCGCTCGACGCCGATTTCTTCGTGTTCTCGGGCCACAAGATCTACGGCCCGACCGGGATCGGCGTGGTGTACGGCAAGCGGCACATTCTCGACGCGATGCCGCCGTGGCAAGGCGGCGGCAACATGATCGCGGACGTGACGTTCGAGCGCACGGTGTTCCAGCCCGCGCCGAACCGTTTCGAGGCCGGCACCGGCAACATCGCCGACGCGGTGGGCCTGGGCGCGGCGCTGGAGTACGTGGAGCGGGTCGGCATCGAGCGGATCGCGCGCTACGAGCACGACCTGCTCGCCTACGCCACCGAGAAGCTCGCGCCGGTGCCGGGCGTGCGGCTGGTGGGCACGGCGCGCGACAAGGCCAGCGTGCTGTCGTTCGTGCTGAAGGGCTATGAGACGGAGGAAGTGGGGCGTGCGCTGAACGAGGAGGGCATCGCGGTGCGCTCCGGGCATCATTGCGCGCAACCGATCCTGCGCCGCTTCGGCCTGGAGGCGACCGTGCGGCCGTCGCTGGCGTTCTACAACACCTATGGCGAAATCGATCTGTTCGTCGACGTGGTGAGGCGGCTCGCCGGGCGTCGCTGACGCGTGTGCGTCATGAGCCGGTCAAACGCCGCGCGGGCTACCAGCCTGCGCGGCGTTGTCGTTGACTTGACGTTTCGGGTTCAGGCGGCGGCCAGCGCCGCCAGGAACGGCCACGGGAAAATGCCGCGATCGTGGCCGTCGTCGAACACCAGTTGCACGCCATAGCCCATCGGGCGGATGTCGGTCACGCTCACTTCGGGGTGCGTAACAACCGGCTCGCCGGCCAGCCGCCGTGCGCGGCAGCCCGCGCACGGGCAGGCGTCGCGCAGCGCGGCGTGAGCGAGCGTGCCGAGGCGGCCGTCGGCCCAGCGCAGCGTCAGCGTGCGGCTGGCCGCGTCGCTGCGCAGTTCGAGCGGCGCGGCGCTCATGCGCCCGCTTGCTCGATCTGGCCGATCGCGATCCGCACGGCCTTGCGCACTTCGGGATCGGCGTCGTCGAGCGTGCTGCGCAGCGCGTCGAGCGCGGCCGGGTCGCGCAATTCGCCGAGCGCGAGCGCCGCTTCCTTGCGCAGGTTGCTGATCGAATGCACGAGCAGCGCGGCGATCTTCGGGCCGGATGCACGTTCGCCGATCAACCCGAGCGCGCAGGTCGCGCGCAGCCGCACCTGCCAATAGGGGTCGTCGAGCGCGTGCTCCAGCGCGGCAACGGCGGCCCTGGCACGCAGCCGGCCGAGCGTGACGGCCGCGGCTTCGCGGACCTGCCAGGCGTTGTCGGCCAGGGCAGCCAGCAGCGCGGCGGCAACGGGCGCGGCCGTGTCGTCGGCGTCCACGCCGAAGCCCAGCGCCCCGGCCGCCGCGCGCCGTACCTCGGCTTGCGCGTCGCCGGTGGCGAGCGCGGCCAGCCTCGGCAAGGCCCTCGCATCCTTGAGCCAGCCGAGCACGGCCACCGCTTCGAGCCGCACGCCGGCATCGTCGGCGTCGAGCGCGGCCAGCGCGGGCTGCCACGCATCGGCGTAGCGCAATTCGCGCAGGCCGCGCAGCACCGCGCGCACCACGAACGGCTCGGGGCGCTCGGCCCAACGGCGCAGCGTGGCCCCCGAGGCCGGTTCCTTCAGTTCGGAGAGGCTTTGCGCGGCGGCGTCGCGCACGCCGTCGTCGGTGTCGAGCAGCGCGGCGCACAGTGCGTCCACGGCGTCGTGCTGCTCCCAGGCGGCCAGCGCAAGCGCGGCCTCGCGGCGCACCTCGGCGGCCGGATCGGCGCCCAGCGTGGCGACGAACACCCGCACCAGTTCGGGGTCCTCCAGATCGGCCAGTTCGAACATCGCGATGCGGCGCACGGCGGCGTCGGCATCGGTCAGGCGCGCGAGCAGCGGCAGCGCATCGGGATCGACGGCCGACAGGTCGAGCAGCGACGGCAATTCAGGCAGTGCGGGCGGCGCGGCGGGCGGGGAAAGGGCGGTCATCTATCGGTCTCTCGGGACGGATCGTAAAAGGGGGAAGCGAAACGCTTCGTGCATGCGATTCAGGCGGCTTCGCGCAGCAAGGCCAGGCAGCGCCGCTTCAGGTCGACGAAGACCGGATCGATGGTGCTGTCGTCGCCGCGCGGGCGCGCCAGCGGCACCGGCAGGTCGGCGACGATGCGCGCCGGCCGTGCCGACAGCATCACGATCCGCCCGCCCAGAAACAGCGCCTCGTCGATGTCGTGCGTGACGAACACCACGGTGGTGCGCACTTGCGCCCACACGTCGAGCAGCAGCGCCTGCATCATGCGGCGCGTTTGCGCGTCGAGCGCGCCGAACGGCTCGTCCATCAGCAGCACGCGCGGCCGGTTCATCAGCACGCGGGCGATTTCGACGCGCTGCTGCATGCCGCCCGACAACTCGGCCGGGTAATGCGCCTGGTAGCCGGCCAGGCCCACCAGCGCCAGCATCTCGGCCGCGTCGCGGCGGCGGGCCTCGGCCGACACGCCGCGCATCTTCGGGCCGAACGCGACGTTGTCGAGCACGCGCTTCCACGGAAACAGCGTGTGTTGCTGGAACACCAGGCCGCGCTCGGGCGACGGCGTTTCGACGCGCGCGCCATCCACCTCCACCGCCCCGTGCGCGCCGCGCAGGTGGCCGGCGATCGCGCCGAGCAGCGTGGATTTTCCGCAGCCGGACGGCCCGAGCACGCAGACGAACTCGCCCGGCGCGATGCTCAGATCGAGCGTGTCGATGGCGGCCACGCGCGCTTGCGGCGGGCCGACCTCGACGGTCAGGCCGCGCACCTCGATGCGGCCGGCGGCGGTGTCGAGCGATGGGGCCGCCAAGGTGGCGGCGGGCAGCGCGGCGTTCATCGCAGGCCTCCGCGCTGGCGATACCACGGCGTGAGCGCCGTGCCGAGCCGCTTGACCAGCAGGCTGCTGCCCATGCCGAGCACGCCGATCAGCCCCATCCCGACCACGATGTCGGCATAGTTCTGCAACGTGTAGGACTCCCACGTGAAATAGCCGATGCCGTATTGCCCGGCGATCATCTCGGCCGTCACGAGGCAGAACCACGCGGTGCCCATGCCGATCGACAGGCCGGTGAAGATCGCCGGCGCCGCGCCGGGCAGCACCACTTCGAGATACAGCGCGAACGAGCGCGCGCCCAGCCCGCGCGCGGTGGCCACCAGCCGCCGGTCGAGCGCCTCGACGCCGTGCACGGTGTTCAGCAGGATCGGGAACAGCGCGCCGATGAACGTGATGAACATCATGCTCAGTTCCGACGACGGGAACATCAGGATCGCGAGCGGAATCCACGCCACCGCCGGAATCGGCCGCAGCACTTCGAGCGGGGTCAGCAGCACGTCCTCCAGCAGCCGGTAGCGGCCGATCGCGAGGCCGAGGCCCACGCCCGTCACGGCCGCCGCGCCGAAGCCGGCCAGCACGCGCGTGAGGCTGGCGGCCAGGTGCATCGGCAGCTTCGGCGATTGCAGCAGCGCCCACAGCGCGGGCAGCACGTCGGCCGGCGACGGCACGTTGGCGAACGTGATCAGCCCCAGCGACACGCGGAAGTGGACGGCGGCCTGCCACAGCGCGATGCACGCCGCGAGCGAGGCGGTGCGGATCGCGCGGCGACGCCACGCCACGTGGCGGCCGGGCGCCTGCGCGGCGGGCCGCGCCTCGGCGCGGGCCGGTTCGGAAACATCGAAGGTGACGGCCATGCGGGCTCCTCTGCGGATACGAAGGTGCGGAGATACGAAGATGCGAAGGAAAGGCGGAACGCGTGCGTTCGGCGTTCAACGCGCGGCGGTGGTGGCCGTGGCCGCGCTCGTGCCCGCGAGGCCCGAGACGGCCGCGTAGTCGGCCACGGTGCCGGCGGCGCGCTGCGCATAGGTTTCGGCATCCGATTTCAGCAGGAACGCGGCGATCTCGCCGTGCGTGCCCTTCACGTACCAGGCCTGATTGGCGAACAGCTTCAGCCCGCTGTCGTGATCGCGCACGAACAGCGCGCGCGGTTTGCCGCCGCCTTGCTCGATGCGGCGCGCCTCGGCGAACGCGTCGGCCGGTTGTGCGTAGTTGCGGATCGGCGCGTCGCCGGCCGGCCACAGCTGGGCGAGGTCGCGCGCATCGCGCAGCGGCTTGCCGGTTTTCGCGTCGTTGGCCGCGAGCGGCGTGGGCGCGGTGTTCTTGAGCGCCGCCGCGTAGTCGAGGCCCGATTGCTTGAACGCCTCGCGGATGTAGCGGTCGTCGATGAAGGTGGCCGGATCGGGTTCGCTATCGCTCTTCTTGAGCAGCTTGAGCGTGTCGATCGCGGTGGCCACCGCCTGCCGGTAGGCCGGCTTCCAGCTGAGGTCGCGCGTCTGCAGGCCGAGCGGGCCGAGGTACAGGTAATCGACCGGCGCTTCGATGCCCGTCACCTTCTCGATCAGCAGCGCCGTTTTTTCCGGCTCACGGTCGAGCCGCTGATTGGCCTCGATCGCCGCGCGCAGGTAGGCCACCACCACTTCGGGGTAGCGCGCCGCGTAATCGGCATCGACCAGCGTGCCGTGGAAGGTCGGCGCGTGCGCCTGCGAGCCGTCGTAGATCTTGCGGGCGATGCCGCGATACGGGAACAGGTCCGCGTACGGCACGAAATCGGCGTGCGCGGCGATCTTGCCGGCCTTCAACGCACTGCCGGCCACTTCGGGCGCCTGCGTGATGATGTTGACGTCGGTATCGGGGTTCCAGCCCTGGGCGCGGATCGCACGCAGCAGCATGCCGTGCGCGGTGGACGCGAACGGCACCGAGATCGTCTTGCCCTTCAGGTCGGCGATGCCGCGCACCGGCGAATCGTTCGGCACCACGATGCCGTTGCCGCTGCCGTCCACGCTGCCCGACAGCACCGTGATGAACTCGCTGCGCTTGCCGGCCTTGCGGAACGCCGCACCGTTCAGCGCGCCGGGGAAATCGGCCATCACGCCGAAATCGAGCTTGCCGGCCACCATCTCGTTGGTGATTGGCGCGCCGGACGTGAAGTCCTTCCACTCGATGTCGTATTTGACGTCGGCGTACTTGCCGGTGTGCGGCAGGTATTTGTCGAGCAGATGCAGCTCGCGGATCAGCAAGCCGCCGGCCGCGCAATTGATGGTGGTGTCCTGCGTGCCGATCGCGATGCGGATGGTGTCGGCGTGCGCCGCGGCGGCGGCTGCGAGCAGGGCCGGCGCCGCGAGGCGACGCAGGAATCGTGAGGAGAGCGACATATCGTTTTCGTTTGGGCGTAGGTGTGGAGAGCGGCGGCGAGCCGGGCGTCAGCGCAGCAGGTAAGGGATCGCGACCGTGACGGCGCCGGTCGGGCAGTCGCGTTCGCAGGGCATGCAGTACCAGCATTCGTCGAACTGCATGTAGGCCTTGCCCTTCGAGGTGTCGATCGCGAGCAGGTCGAGCGGGCACACGTCGACGCAGACGGTGCAGCCCTTCTCGGCGATGCACAGCGATTCGTCGATCGTCACGGGCGCGCTGCTGCGCTGGAGAATGTCGTGCGGGGTGGTCGGCATGGTTCGGGCTCCTCAGAGTGCGGCGGTAGCGGTGTCGGCCGCTTGGGCGTTGCCGGGCTCGCGCACGCGCAGCCGCGAATACGCGCCCAGTTCGACGTCGGACACCGGCACGCAATACGGTTCGATCTCGCGCTTCTCGCTGGTCATGCGGCCGTCGGCATCCTTGCGCAGGTGCGTGTGGCAGAACCAGTCGCGGTCGTTGCGCTCGGGGAAATCGACGCGATGGTGATACAGGCCCCAGCGGCTTTCGGTGCGGAACAGCGATGCGCGCGCGGCCATCTCGGCGCAATCGCGGATCACGCTGACCTCGGCCGCACGCATCAGTTCGTGCGGGTTGGCCGCGCGGATCGCGCCGATGTCCTCGCCGATCTCGCCGAAGCGCTGCAGGCCGATTTCCATCTTGCGCGTGACCTTCGGCGGCTGCAGGTAATCGTTGACCATGCGGCGCAGCTTGTATTCGACCTGCGACGGCGCGAGGCCGTGCTCGCGTTCGAGCGGCGCCAGCACGCGCGCGCGCTCGGCGGCCACCTGCTGTTCGTCGACCGGCGACAGCTCGCGGCCCGCGATGTCGTCGGCCGCGTGCTCGCCCGCGAACCAGCCGTAGGTGAACGCGCCGAGCATGTAGTTGTGCGGCACCGCCGCCATGTCGCCGGCCGCGTAGAGGCCCGGCACGGTGGTCAGGCCGTGTTCGTCCACGTATACGCCCGAGGCGCTGTGGCCGCTGCAGAAGCCGATCTCGGAGATATGCATCTCCACCATCTGTTGCCGGTAGTCGGTGCCGCGCCCGGCGTGGAAGCGGCCCCGGCTCGGCCGCTCGTTGGTGTGCAGGATCTCCTCGATGGTGCGGATGGTTTCCTCGGCCAGGTGGTCGAGCTTCAGGAACACCGGGCCGCGCCCGCCTTGCAGCTCCTGGTAAAACTCCCACATCATCTGGCCGCTCCAGTAGTCGCACTCGATGAAGCGCTCGCCGTTGCCGTTGGCCGTGAAGCCGCCGAGCGGGCCGGTCACGTAGGCGCAGGCCGGGCCGTTGTAGTCCTTGATCAACGGGTTGATCTGGAAGCATTCGAGGTTCGCGAGCGCCGCGCCGGCGTGATAGGCCATGGCGTAGCCGTCGCCGGCATTGGTCGGGTTCTCGTAGGTGCCCATCAGGTAGCCCGACGAGGGCAGGCCGAGCCGGCCGGCCGCGCCGCAGCACAGGATCACGGCCTTGGCGCGGAGCACATGGAACTGCGCGGTGCGGCAGTCGAAGCCGAGCACGCCGGCCGCGCGGCCTTGCGCGTCGGTCAGCACGCGGGTGGCGACGATCCGGTTGGTGATCGCGATGCGGGCGCGCTTCAACTGGCGGTACAGGATCTTCTTGATGTCATGGCCTTCCGGCATCGGCAGCACGTAGGCGCCCATATGGTGGACCTTCTTGACCGCGTATTCGCCGTTGCCGTCCTTCTCGAACTTCACGCCCCAGCGGTCGAGCTGCTCGATGGTCGCGAAGCTGTGCTTCGCGTAGGCGTACACGGCCGATTGATCGACGATGCCGTCGTTGGCCACCGTGATTTCGCGCGTGTATTGCTCGGGCGTGGCGTGGCCGGGGATCACGGCGTTGTTCAGGCCGTCCATCCCCATCGAGATCGCGCCGCTGCGCTTGACGTTGGCCTTTTCGAGCAGCAGCACCTTCAGCGCGGGATTGCGTTCCTTCGCCTTGATCGCGGCCATCGGGCCGGCCGTGCCGCCGCCGACCACGATCAGATCGTAATCGAGCACTTGGGTATTCATCGCGGGGTCCTCCGGTGGGCGCGCGGTTTTTGACGGTCGACGCGCAGCCGGTACTGGAACGCGTCGCCACGGAAATACAGGTATTCGTAATCGACCGGCCGGCCGGCCTCGTCGTGCGTCAGGCGCTCGATGCGCAGCACCGGGCTGCCGTCTTCCACGCGCAGCGCCTCGACGATCTCGTCGTCGGCGAGGATCGCGTCGATCGACAGGTCGGCATGGCCGAGCGGCACGCCGCAGTCGTTTTCGAGGATCAGGAAGATGTCGCGGGTGCTCAGGTCGGTGTTGGCGAGGCGCTTGCCGAGCGCCTCCGGCACCCAGGTGATTTCGAGCGACACCGGCTCGCGGTTCAGCAGCCGCACGCGGCGGATCTCGGTGACGTCCGATCCTTCGGGCAACTGAAGTTTCGCCGCCACGTGGCGATCGGCCTTGACGGTGCGCAGGCTGCGCAACTGGTTCAGGATTTCATAGCCCATCGACGACATCGCCTCGGCGAAGCCTTGCAGCCACGCCACGTTCTGGAACGCCTTCGGCTTGGCGACGAAGGTGCCCTTGCCGTGAATGCGGAACACCAGGCCTTCCTTCTGCAGGTCGCCGAGCGCCTGCCGCACGGTGATGCGGCTCACGCCGAACAGCGCGCAGAGTTCGTGTTCCGAAGGCATGCGCGCGTGGGGCGCGTAGGTGCCGTCGAGGATGCGCGCGCGCAGCGCGTCCTTGATCTGTTCGTAAAGCGGCTGCGGGGACAGCGGGACGATATTGGTATTGGGCATGATCCACTTGTCATGACAAGACATGACGAGTGTAGTGACCGGGCCCGGGCCGCCAAACCAATCAATTCTGCTAAGAATTTCGGGTTTGGCGGGGGTGGCGTTGTGGTGGCGGAATGGGCGTTATCGCGCCGGGGCGTGCCGGTAAGCCGCGCCCGCGTGGGTTGGCGGCAAGGTCGCGGCCCCGCCGAACAGCTTTTCGCGCAGCGTGCCCGCTTCGTAGGCCGTCTTGTATCGGCCGCGCGCCTGCAACTCCGGGATCACCAGGTCGATGAAATCCTCGTAGCTTTCCGGCGTGACGGTGCGTGCGAGGTTGAAGCCGTCGATGTCGGTGTCGTCGATCCAGCCCGTCAGCGCGTCGGCCACCTGCACCGGGTCGCCGACGATCGTCGCGTAGCGCCCGCCGAGCGCCATCTGGCCGAGCAGGTCGCGCACCGTGAAGCCCTGGCGGCCGTCCGTCACGCGCTGCACCGACGATTCGATGCCGCGCGGCTTGGGGCTGCCGTTGGCGGCCAGTTCGTCGTCGAGGTCGAGGCCCGCGTAGTCGATGCCGGCGCCGGCCGAGAAATGCGCGAGGCCGGCCTCCGGGCTGGCGTAGCGCGCGTATTCGGCGTATTTCTCGCGCGCTTCGGCCTCGGTGCGGCCGACGATCACCGTCACGCCCATGAAGATCTTCAGGCTGGCCGGATCGCGCCCGGCTTCGGCCGCCTGACGGCGCAGCGCCGCCACCAGCGTGCGCGTGCCGTCGCGGCTGCCGCTCGACACGAACACGCATTCGGCGTGGCGCACCGCGAACTGCTGGCCGCGCCCCGACGAACCGGCCTGGAACAGCACCGGCGTGCGCTGCGGCGACGGCTCGGCCAGGTGGTAGCCATCCACGTCGTAATAGCGGCCCTGATGGCGGATGCGATGCACCTTGGCCGGTTCGGCGAACACGCGCGCCTCGCGGTCGCGCCGCACCGCGCCCGGCTCCCAACTGCCTTCCCACAGCTTGTAGGCCACTTCGAGATATTCGTCGGCGCGGTCGTAGCGCTCGTCGTGCTCGATCTGGCCGGCGAGGCCCATCGCGCGCGCGGCGCTGTCCAGGTAGCCGGTCACGATGTTCCAGCCGACGCGGCCCTGCGTCAGATGATCGAGCGTCGAGAAGCGGCGCGCGAGCAGGTAGGGCGCTTCGTAGGTCAGGTTGACGGTGATGCCGAAGCCGAGGTGCTGCGTGGCGGCGGCCATTGCCGACACCAGCATCATCGGGTCGTTGACCGGCAACTGGATCGATTCGCGCAGCGTCAGGTCGGTGGAGCCGCCGTACACGTCGTACACGCCGACGATATCGGCGATGAACAGCCCGTCGAACAGCCCGCGTTCGAGCAGCCTGGCGAGGTCGGTCCAGTAGGACAGCGTGTTGTAGTCGGCGGATCGGTCGCGCGGGTGCGTCCAGAGGCCGTGGTTGATGTGGCCGACGCAATTCATGTTGAACGCGTTGAGGCGGATCGGCTTGCCAGTCATCGTCGGGGCGAGGCGGCGGGGGGCGCCGCGTGAGGGTGGTCGAAACCGGTTAGCGTCGCATGGCCGGGGGTGGGGGGACAACGAAGGAATTGGGGTTTGCTTTGAAGGGAAGGCGTGGCACTCGGTCCGCCGCAGCCTTATCCGTTTTCCTGCTTAGATCAGGAGAATTGATCGCTTCGCACCAGCGCGGTGCAATGCTACTTTTGCGCCCCATCGGGTCGCCGGATCGCCTGCCCGCATCGACACGATCGGCGCGCACGCAGCGGTCGCGGCCCGGTACGACCACCGCACACGGAACCTCCAATGAAAAAGACCCTGCTCGCCGCCACGCTCGTCAGCCTGACCAGCCTCACCGCCCTGTTCCCGGCGCTCGCGCACGCCGATCGCCTCGACGACATCAAGAAGGCCGGCGTGCTGCGCGTCGCGACCTTCGACAGCAATCCGCCGTTCGGCTATGTCGATCCGACCAGCAACAAGACGGTCGGCCTCGACGTCGACTACGCGAAGGCGCTGGCCGACAAGCTCGGCGTGAAGCTCGAACTGCAATCGACCAACCCGGCCAACCGGATTCCGTTCCTGACTTCACGCAAGGTCGATCTGGTGCTCGCCAACTTCACGATCACCGACGAGCGCGCCAAGCAGGTGGATTTCAGCATTCCGTATTTCTCGTCGGGCCAGCAGTTCCTGGCGAAGAAGGGCGTGCTGACCTCGAAGGATCAGATCAGCGGCCTGCGCATCGGCGCGGACAAGGGCACCACCAACGAGATCGCGGTGCGCGAGCAGTTCCCGAAGGCAACCGTGGTGGCCTATGACGACACGCCGTTCGCGTTCGCCGCGCTGCGCGCCGGCAACGTGCAGGCGATCACGCAGGACGGCCCGAAGCTGGTCGGCCTGCTGGCCAACGTGCCGGACAAGCAGAAGTACGAAATCCCGGCGTTCACGATCACCAACGACTACATGGGCGTGGGCATTCCGAAGGGCGAGCCGCGCCTGGTGTCGTTCGTCAACGACACGCTGAAGGGGCTGGAGGCGAACGGCCAGGCCACCGCGATCTACAACCGCTGGTTCGGTCCGACCACCAAGACGCCGCTCACGCGCACCTTCAAGATCGGCGACAAGACCTGACGCACCGCGGTTCGAGACGATGATCGACAGCTTCCTGGCGCCGAAATACCTGCTGTGGCTCTGGCAGGGTTTCGGCGTGACGGTCGGCCTGGCGTTGAGCTCGGCCGTCGCGGCCACGCTCGCGGGCGCGGGGCTGGCCTTGGCCGGCCGGGCGCGGCGCGCTTGGGTGCGCCGCGCTGCGGGCCTCTACATCGGCGGCTTCCGCAACACGCCGCTGCTCGTGCAACTGTTCTTCTGGTATTTCGGCGCGGCCACGCTGCTGCCCGATGCGGCGGTCGCGTGGCTCAACGCGCCGCACGCGCTCGGCGTGCTGCACTGGCCGTCGTTCGAATTCCTGGCCGGCTGGTTCGGCCTGACCTGCTACAGCTCGGCGTTCATCGCCGGTGAATTCTCGGCCGGCATCGCGGGCGTGCGCGAGGGCCAGTGGCAGGCCGCCGCCGCGCTCGGGCTGACGCCGTGGCAAGGGTTTCGCCATATCGTGCTGCCGCAGGCGGTGCGGATCGCGCTGCCGCCGCTGTTCGGGCAATACATGAACCTCGTGAAGAATTCCTCGTTGACGATGGCGATCGGGCTGGCCGAGCTGTCGTACGCGTCGCGGCAGGTCGAGACGGAAACGTTCAAGACGTTTGCCGCGTTCGGCGTGGCCACGCTGCTGTATATCGGCGCGATCGCGGTGCTGGAGGCGGCGCTGCATGCCGTTCGCCACTTGCGCGACGCCAGCCCGGGAGCGCCGCGATGATGCCCTGGGAGATGTTCACCGGCAGCCTGCGCTACCTGATGATCGGCGCGTTTCCCGACGGCCCGCTCGGCGGCGCGGCGCTCACGCTGGTGCTGGCGATCGCGTCGGCGCTCGCATCCGGCGTGATCGGCTTCGCGGCCGGCATTGCGCTGGCGATGGCCGGGCGGCCGGTGCGCGCCGTGCTGCTCGTGACGATCGGCTTTTTCCGCGCGATTCCGGTGCTGATGCTGATTTTCTGGACGTATTTCCTGCTGCCGATCCTGTTCCATGTGGACGTGCCGGGGCTGGTGGCCGTGGTGTGCGCGCTGTCCCTGATCGGCGGCGCGTATCTGGCGCATTCGGTGCACGCGGGCATCGTGGCGGTGGGTGCGGCGCAATGGCAGGCGGGGCTGTCGCTCGGCCTGACGCGCTGGCAGACGCTGCGCGAGGTGGTGCTGCCGCAGGCGGTGCGGATCATGGCGCCGTCGTTCGTGAACCAGTGGGTGTCGCTGGTCAAGGACACCTCGCTGGCCTATATCGTCGGCGTCAACGAGCTGTCCTTCGTCGCGACGCAGGTCAACAACCGGCTGATGATCTATCCGATTCCGGTGTTCCTGTTCGTCGCGTTCCTCTACCTCGTGCTGTGCACGGCGCTCGATCGCGTGGCGATGGCGGCGCTGGCCCGCCGGCGGCCGGACGCCGCACCCGATCCGGCCAAGGCGCGGGCGGCGGCCGTCTGAGACGTCTTCCGACGTGCCGGCGGCTCAGGTGCCGGTGTGTTCGAGGATCGCCTTGGCCGCGCTCACCACGGCCTCGACGGTGATGTCGAACTTGCGATACACCTCCTCGAATTTGCCCGACTCGCCGAAGCTGTGCATGCCGACAAAGCGGCCTTCGAGGCCGAGATAACGCTCCCAGCCCAGTTCGACGGCGGCCTCCACGGCCACCCGTGCCGGCGTGTCGTCGAGCACGGCGTGGCGGTATTCGGCGTCCTGCTCCTCGAACAGCAGGCGGCACGGCATCGACACCACGGCGGTCGGCACGCCTTCGGCCTGCAGGATCTCGCGCGCCTTCACGGCCAGATGCACCTCCGAACCGGTCGACAGCAACGTGACGCGGCGCGGGCCGCCCTCGGCCGCGAGCAGCACGTAGGCGCCGCGCGCCGAACGGTTTTCGTTGCCGGCTTCGGTGCGCAGCAGCGGCAGCGGCTGGCGCGACAGCGCGAGCAGGGCCGCGCGGCGCGGCTGGTCCAGGATCAACTCCCAGCATTCGGCCGTTTCGACGGCATCGGCCGGCCGGTACACGCCCAAGTGCGGAATCGCGCGCAGCGCGGCCAGATGCTCGACCGGCTGGTGGGTCGGGCCGTCCTCGCCCAGCCCGATCGAATCGTGCGTCATGACGAAGGTGGTGCGGATCTGCATCATCGCGGCCAGCCGGATCGCCGGGCGGCAGTAATCGGAGAAACACAGGAACGTGCCGCCGTACGGGATCAGGCCGCCGTGCAGTGCGATGCCGTTCATCGCGGCGGCCATGCCGTGCTCGCGCACGCCGTAGTGCACGTACGAGCCGTCGTAGCGGCCCGGCGCGATTTCGGTCTGGTGCTTGGTCTTGGTGTTGTTCGACGGCGTGAGGTCGGCCGAGCCGCCGAGCAGTTCGGGGATCATGTCGAACAGGCGCTCGAGCACCGCGCCGCTGGCCTTGCGGGTGGCCATCTCTTCACCGTCCTGCACGAACGCGGCGCGCGCGTCGGCGATCGCCTGCCGCCAGCCGTCCGGCAGCTCGCCCCGGTTGCGCCGCTCGAAATCCTGCCGCAGCGGCGCCGGCGTGGCCTTGACGCGCGCGGCCCAGCCGAGCCGGGCGTGGCGGCCCTTGGCGCCGATCTCGCGCCATTCCTTCAGCAGCGGCTCGGGGATCTCGAACGGCGGCGATTTCCAGTCGAGCAGCTTGCGCGCGCCGGCGATTTCCTCGGGGCCGGGCGCGTCGCTGTGCGCCTTCTGCGTGCCGGCGCGGGTCGGAAAGCCGAAGCCGATGATGGTGCGGCAGGCGATCAGCGTCGGCTGGCCGGTGCCCTGGCGCGCGGCCGTGATCGCGTCGCGGATCGCATCGGTGTCGTGGCCGTCGATCTCGATCACGCGCCAGCCCGACGCGCGGAACCGCTCGATCTCGTTGTCGGACACGGCGAGGCTCGTGGGGCCGTCGATCGAGATCGAGTTGTTGTCCCAGAACGCCACCAGGCGGTCGAGCTTTAGATGCCCGGCCAGCGAGATCGCTTCCTGGCTGATGCCTTCCATCAGGCAGCCGTCGCCGAGGAACACGTAGGTGTGGTGATCGACCAGCGCGTCGCCGAATTTCGCGTTGAGGATGCGCTCGGCCAGCGCCATGCCGACCGATTCGGCGATGCCTTGGCCGAGCGGCCCGGTGGTCAGCTCGATGCCGTTCGCATGGCGGTATTCGGGGTGGCCGGCCGTCTTGCTGCCGACCTGGCGGAACTGCTCGATCTGGTCGATCGTCATGTCCTCGTAGCCGGTCAGGTAGAGCAGGCTGTACAGCAGCATCGAGCCATGGCCGTTCGACAGCACGAAGCGATCGCGGTCGAACCAGTGCGGATCGGCCGCATCGAACTTGAGGAAATCGCGGAACAGCACCGTGGCGATGTCGGCCATGCCCATCGGCGCGCCGGGGTGGCCGCTGTTCGCTTTCTGCACCGCGTCCATCGACAGGAAACGGATGCAGTTCGCCATCTCGCGCAAATGCGGGTCGCGCGGGGCGGGGACGGTCTTGGGCGTGGCGGTGGATGCGGTGGACGAATCGGATGTCATGTCGGGAAGCCCTCTCTCGGTGTCGGTGGATGACCTGCACGTCGGGTAATCGGTCACGCTAGCACGCGGGGCCGGATGAGGCGGCCGGTGGCCCGGGCGATTCGCCGCTTTGGCGTGCTGGCCCTGCGTGTACGTGGAAACAGCGCAAACGGCGTGCCCGCGGAGCAGCGAATTGCGGGCCGGAGCGCGGCGTTTCCCATGGCCTGTCGGGCGAACGAGCCGGCCGTATATCGGGTTGTATCCCGTGTTGAGCCGCCGCCGATCCCGCTAGAATCGGGACGTTCCCCACTCTCGCGGCCCACGCCGCCACCGACCGTGACCACCACCGTCGATCAACTGAAAGCCGGCAAGCTTGCGGGGGCACAGCACCTGAAGCTGTCCGGCGGCCTCACCGAATTCCCGCGCGAGATCTTCGATCTGGCCGATACGCTCGAAGTGCTCGACCTGTCGGGCAACGCGCTGACCCACCTGCCCGACGACCTGCCGCGCCTCGCGAAGCTGCGCGTGCTGTTTGCCTCGAACAATCCGTTTACCGAATTGCCGCCCGTGCTCGGCCAATGCGCGCAACTGAGCATGGTCGGCTTCAAGGCCAACCGCATCACCGACGTGCCCGGCAGTGCGCTGCCGCCGCGCCTGCGCTGGCTGATCCTGACCGACAACGCGATCGAGGCGCTGCCGCCCGAGCTGGGCGGCTGCCCCGATCTGCAAAAGCTGATGCTGGCCGGCAACCGGTTGAGCGCCTTGCCGAACGAGATGGCCGCCTGCACGCGGCTCGAACTCGTGCGGCTCGCGGCGAACCGGTTCGAGCGGCTGCCCGACTGGCTGCTGCGCATGCCGCGGCTGGCGTGGATCGCCTACGCCGGCAACCCGTTTGCCGCCACGATCGAGGCCACGGCCGAGGCCGACCGCTCGGTGGGCGACATCGCCTGGAGCACGCTGGCGCTCGGGCAGAAGCTGGGCGAGGGCGCGTCGGGCGTGATCTACCGCGCGAACCGGCTGTCGGCCGATCATCATCCGCAGCAGCCGGTGGCCGTGAAGCTGTACAAGGGCGCCGTCACCAGCGACGGCCTGCCCGATCGCGAAATGGCCGCCTGCCTGCATGCCGGCACGCATCCGAACCTGATCGGCGCGCTCGGCCGGCTTACCGGCCATCCGATCGGCGAGCAGGGGCTGGTGATGCCGCTGATCGAACACGATTTCGAGAACCTCGCCGCGCCGCCGAGCTTCGATTCCTGCACGCGCGACGTGTACGCCGAGGACGTGCGCTTCAACCTGAGCACCACGCTGCGGATCGCGCACGGCATCGCGTCGGCCGCCGCGCATCTGCACCGGCGCGGCATCGTGCACGGCGATCTGTACGCGCACAACATCCTGCACGACGGTGCGGGGCACGCGCTGCTCGGCGATTTCGGCGCGGCCTCGCTGTACGGCGACGACGCGGCGCACGGTGCGTTGCTGCAGCGCATCGAGGTGCGTGCGTTCGGCTGCCTGCTGGAAGAACTGCTGGCACGCAGCGAGCCCGGCAGCTCGTCGGCCACGGCCACGCTGACCGCGCTCGCGGCCGCTTGCCTGAGCGTGGGCGTCGAGCGCCGACCGGCGTTCGACGAGATCGTCGAGCGCTTGAAGGCGCATCTGAATTGATGTCGTTGCCGGTTGCTTGAAGCCGGAAGACGGGCGGCGAACGCCTGCTCCCGGCCAGCGCCGGCTGGCCTTCGTCGATATCGCCGCGCCCGGCTTCGACCCGACGCCGCTCGGCGTCGATCAATTAGGCGCTGTGAAATAACGCCCGAAAATTTCAATACTTCAACCTCGCCGAAAGCGAAGCTCAAGAGAACGGGTTTCTGGGCCACGTTCGATGCCGAACAACTCGGCATCGTGAAAGCTAGGGGAAATCTGCAACGCTTCGAATATCAAGGTAGGTGGTCAGATTGCAAATACTCACGGAAACAGGTGCTGCGCGAGGTGATGCAGCGCTGAACCCGCGCGACCGGCTTCGGCTCAGACGCCGACAAGCAGCGCGACCAGCGCCAGCGCGGCCGGCAGCGCCTGCACGAACAGGATGCGGCGGTTCGCCGTGGCCGCGCCGAACACGCCGGCCACGATCACGCAGATCAGGAAGAACAGCTTGAATGCGTAGCCGTCGGCGGCCGAGGCGAGGCCGTAGATCAGGCCCGCCGCCAGGAAGCCGTTGTAGAGGCCCTGGTTGGCGGCCAGCACGCGCGTCTGCTGCGCGAAATCGGCGGTCAGCCCGAACACGCGCCGGCCTTTCGGCGTGGTCCAGAGAAACATCTCGAGCACCACGATATAGACGTGGATCAGGGCAACCAGGCCGATCAGGATAGTGGCGATCATGGATGGGGCGACTCGGTGTCGTGTGTGGTTGCGATTGGCGTCGTCGATGCGACGGATTGGCGGCCCGCGAGCCGGGCGCTGGGAGCGTAACACGAGCGCGGTGCCGGACCGGGTCGGTCGAAGGGCGTCGAGCCTTGGGGGTTTCCCGGGGTTGCGCGGGAATCTTGCGATGCCGGGCTCGACAGGCTCCGCGTGCGGCGCCTGCCGAGCCCGGCCGGTCACGGCGTCGTCAAACGGCCGGCTGGCGGTGCATCTGCGCCGCGGCGAGCGCTTCGGCGTCCTTCGTGAAGCCCGAGACCATCTGCTTCGTCGCCTCCGCCACGGCCGGCGGCGCGGTTTGCAGCGAGCCCGAGTTGAACGGCGGCTCGGGGTCGTATTCGATCAGGAGCTGCGAGCACTCCGCGTAAGTCCGGTCACGCAATTCCGCCACCATCGTCAGGCCGAAATCGAGCCCCGACGTGACGCCCGCGCCCGTGACGCGATTGCGGTCGTGCACCACGCGCGCCTCGGTCGGGATCGCGCCGTATTCGGCCAGTACGTGGCGCACCGACCAGTGCGAGGTTGCCTTGTAGCCGTCCAGCAATCCGGCGGCGCCGAGGATCAGCGAGCCGGTGCAGACGCTGGTCACGTATTTCGCGCGCGCGCCGCGATCGCGCATGAAGGCGAGCGTCTCGGGGTCCCGGACGGCGGCCAGCGTGCCGTCGGTGCCGCCGGGCGCGAACAGCACGGTGAGATTGCGCGGACAGGTGTCGAAGGTCGCGGTCGGCGTGACTGTCACGTCGGAATCGCTCGTCACCGGGTCGAGCGTTTTCGCGACGAGATGGATCTTCGCGCCCGTCAACGAGGCGAACAGGCATTGCGGCCCGATCAGATCGAGCACGGTCATGCCCGGATACATCAGCATGGCGATTTGTTCGTTGCCTTCCCCAGGCATGCCGGGGTTCGTGCCGGGCATCGTTGCGTCGGAGGCGAGGCCGGATGTCTGCGCGGAGGCGGAGCACGCGGCGAGCGGGGCGAACAGGGTCATCAGCAAGGCGTGGCGGCGATTGATATCGGTCATGGCAGTGTCCTTAGATCAGGGCTTTGAGCGTCACGTAGACGGTGCGCGGTTGCACCGGCATCACGACGGGGGAGGAAAGGTATTGATAGGGGGCGTACACATGACGGTTGGCCAGGTTCTGCACCGAAAGGCCGATCGTGTAGTGGCCGAGGCGGTATTCGGCCTGCGCGTCGAACAGCGCATAGCCGGGCACGGACACGCTGTTGGGCAGCGTGATCTCGCGCGCGCCGAACGCGGTGACGCCGGCGCCGACCGACAGCCCGCTCGCCGGGCCGCTCGGCACGCGGTAGCGGAACGCCACGCGCCCGCTGTGTTTCGGCACGCGCGCGAGCGTGTTGCCCACCGGGATCGTGTTGTCCTCGGTGACGGTTGCGCGCGTGTAGGCGTAGTTCACGAGCAGCGAGAACGCCGGCACGGGCTCCCACGTCAGATCGGTCTCGATGCCGCGCGCGCGTTCCCGGCCCGTCTGGATGCTGAACAGCGGATGGGCCGGATCGGGCGTGGAGACGTTCTCGCGCGTCTGATCGAAGACGGCCAGCGTGCCCGACAGGCCGAGCCGGTTCAGGGCCAGCTTCAGGCCGGCCTCGACGTTGCGCGAGGTTTCGGGCTTCGGCGCGGACAGCCCGACGAAACCGAACGCGGCGCGAAACGCCGTGGCATAGGCGGCGTAGGCGGCGACGCCGGGCGCCAGATCGAAGGTCGCGCCGATGCGCGGCGAGACGCGGTGGTAGGTCGCGTTCGTGCCCAGCTCGGCCTCGCGGAAACGCAGCTGCGTGTAGCGCAGCGAGCCGGTCAGGTGGAGCCGGCCGTAGGTGGCCTGGTCCTGCAGGTAGGCGGCGAGCGTTTGATAGCGGTCGGTCATGGTGAGCGAGAGCGGCGCCGGCGTGCCGTACGCGACGTTGTACGCCGGCCGCGCCAGATCGAGCATGCCGATCGGCGCGTCCGTCAGGCCCATGTCCGAGGAGAAATCGGTGTGGTCGTAGCTCACGCCGGCAAGCAGCAGGTGCTGGCCGCCGAGCGCATCGACATCGGCGGCGAGGTTCGCGTCGAGCGTGGCGTTGCGGGTGCGCGTCAGCATGTCGAACCCGAGGATCGGATAGGTGGTCGGCGTGGCCGGGTCGGCCGGATAGCGGCCCGGATCGACGAAGCTGCCGTATTCGGGGATGCGGCTCTGGTAATACCGGCCGCTGACGGTCAGGCGCAGGCGGTCGTTGAACGCGTGCTCGAGCCGGACCGTCGCCAACTGGCTGTCGAAGGAGGTGCGCGGCTGGCCCGTCGTCGCGCCGGGGAACGCGTAACGGTCGAGCTGGCCTGCCAGCGCCTGGGCCGCCGGCAGGCCCGAATACTCGCGCTGGCTGCGGTGGTTGAACTGCCCTTGCACGAGCAGGACCGTCCTGGGCGCGAGCTTGAACGACACGCTCGGCTTGAGCGCCCAACGCTCGCCCTTGACCTGGTCGATCGCGTTGCCGTCATGCGCGTATTCGCCCGCGAGCCGCGCGTCGATCGACGGAGCCAGCGCCCCGGTCATGTCGAAATACGGGTTGAGCGTGCCGTCGCTGCCGGTGCGCATGGCCACGTACCCGCCGCGCTTTGCCTTCGGCCGCTCCGTTTCGATATCGATCAGGCCGCCGAGCGGCGCGCCCAGGCCGCCGCCGTACAAGGTGGATGCCGGCCCCTTCAGCACCTCGATCCGTTCGATGCCGACCAGGCTCGCGGGGCTGCTGGTGGCGTTCATGCCGGTTGTCGGCAGGCCATCGAGGTAAACGTCGGCGGGGAAGCCGCGCACCAGATCGCTGACGATGGTGCTTTCCGCCGGCTCGCTCGGGACCACGCCCGAGACGTTGCGCAGCGCGTCGGCGAGCGTGCGGGCGTCCTGCTCCTCGATCCGCTGGCGCGGAATCACCTGCACGGATTGCGGCACTTCGATCAGCGGCGTGTCGGTGCGCGTCGCCGAGACGGAATCGAGCGCGGTGTCGGACTGCACGAGGCCATCCGGATGGCTCGTGACGCCGACGGCGGGCAGCGCCACCGTGACCGGCGGCTTCGAGTCGGGCCTGGGTTGCCCGGCCGTTGTCGCGGCGTCGGGTGGAATCGGTTGAGCTTGCGCCGAGAGCGCGAAGGCGGCCAGCGTGGCGGCCGCGACCCGTTTCAAATTGAGCATGGTGCGATGGGCTGCGAAACCCTGCGAGATCTCGCGCGTCGCGTCGGGACGTGCGCGAACATCGGCCAAGTGAAGCCGATCCGCGCCAGACGATCGAGGCGGAGACGATGGATGCGGCGGACGCGACGGCCCGTCGCGCGGCGATCAAACGCGCGAAGCTACGGGACGGTCGAGGTCCGGACAGTGGGCTCAGGAATGCAGCGGGGCGGGTGGGGCG
>NZ_BAAILN010000154.1:109077-114533 GCF_054589155.1 Burkholderia sp. 3C | reverse complement strand
CCTCGGGCGTTCGCCTGGGCTCGCCGGCGATGACGACGCGCGGCTTCGGCACGAAGGAAGCCGAGATCGTCGGCAACCTGATCGCCGACGTGCTCGAAGCGCCGGACGACGCGGCCACGCTCGAACGCGTGCGCGGCCAGGTCAGCGAACTGACGGCACGCTTCCCGGTGTACGGCGGTCGTTCGTAATCCTTGGCAATGCCGGCCGGGCCGTCGTGCAATGCGGCGGCGCGGGCAGCATTGCCGGCTCAGGCCGGCGCGTCGGCGCGAATGAAATCGATGAACGCGCGCAACGGCGCCGGCACGAGCCGCCGCCCCGGGTAGTACAGAAACGGCCCGGAGAACGATTCCCACCACGGCTCCAGCACCGGTTCGAGCGCGCCGCTCTCGAAATGCGGCTTCAGCCAATCCTCGAACAGATGCACGATGCCGGTGCCGGCCAGCGCGGCATCCACGGCCAGATCGACGGCCGCACCCAGTTCCACCAGCAACTGCCCCGACGGTTCGATCCGCACCTTTTCCCCATCGCGCTCGAAATCCCACGGCGGGATCGCGCGCCCCGGGAAGCGGCCGAGGATGCATTCGTGTTCGAGCAGGTCGCGCGGATGCGCGGGCCGCCCGCGCCGCGCCAGATAGCCGGGCGCCGCGCCGAGCGCGAGGCGCTGCACGCGCGGGCCGATCGGCACCGCGATCATGTCCTGTTCCAGCCGTTCCTCGTAGCGGATGCCGGCGTCGCAGCCGGCCGCCAGCACGTCGACGAAGCTTTCGTCGGCGGCCACTTCGAGGCGGATCTCCGGGTAGGCGGCCAGAAAGCGCGGCACGATCGACGGCAGCACCAGCCGCGCCGCGCTGACCGGCACGTTGAGCTTCAGCGTGCCGGCCGGGCGGTCGCGAAGGCCGTTGATCACGTCGATGGCCGCCTCCACTTCATCGAGTGCCGGGGCGAGCCGCGCCAGCAGCCGCTCGCCGGCCTCGGTCGGCACCACGCTGCGCGTGGTGCGATTCAGCAGCCGCACGCCGAGCCGCGTTTCGAGCCGGCGCACCGCCTCGCTGAGGCCCGACGCGCTGTTGCCGGTGGCGCGTGCACCGTCGCGAAAGCCCTTCGCGCGCGCGACCGCGACGAACGCCTGCAATTCCGTGAGATCGACGCTGCTCATTGTTCGCTCCTTCGTACAAGCCGTGCGGATTATGGCGGCTTATCGGTGGAATCGCCAGCGCGTAAGCTCTGGATTCCTTCACGTTGCCACCGCAGGAGCCTCACATGACCGCATCACTTCGCGCTTCCACCTTCGAACTCGGCGATCTGCCGGTGCACCGGATCGGCTACGGCGCGATGCAACTGGCCGGCCCCGGCGTGTTCGGGCCGCCGAAGGATCGCGCCGCCGCGCTCGCCGTGCTGCGTGCGGCCGTCGAAGCCGGCGTCGACCATATCGACACCAGCGATTTCTACGGCCCGTACGTGACCAACGAGCTGATTCGCGAGGCGCTGCACCCGTATCGTGACGATCTCGTGATCGTCACCAAGATCGGCGCGCGTCGCGGCGACGACGGCGCCTGGCTGCCGGCCTACACGCCCGACGAGCTGAAAAGCGCCGTGCACGACAACCTGCGCCGCTTGCAGCTCGATGCGATCGACGTCGTGAACCTGCGCATCATGTTCTCGACGCACGGCCCGGCCGAAGGCTCGATCGAGACGCAACTGAGCGCGCTGGCCGAGTTGCAGCAACAGGGGCTGGTACGCCATATCGGCCTGAGCAACGTCACGCGCGCGCAGATCGAGGAAGGGCGCAAGATCTGCGAGATCGTGTGCGTGCAGAACCACTACAACCTCGTGCATCGCGCCGACGATGCGCTGATCGACGCGTTGGCCGCCGACGGCATCGCCTACGTGCCGTTCTTCCCCCTGGGCGGTTTCTCGCCGCTGCAATCGTCGGTGCTGTCGGGCGTGGCCGAGCGGCTCGGCGCGACGCCGATGCAGGTCGCGCTGGCCTGGCTGCTGCGCCGCTCGCCGAACCTGCTGCTGATTCCGGGCACCTCGTCGGTGGCCCACCTGCACGAGAACCTGGCGGCCGGCGATCTGGCGCTGCCCGATGACGTGATGCGCGAACTCGACGGCGTGGCCGCGGCCGCCTGACGGCGCAACGTCCCGTCCGAGAGGCGGGACACCGCCGCGCCTTCGCGCATATCAAGGCATGCGACCCCGTATCCACGATGGCCGACCGTTGCTGACACGTCACTTTTAAGCACGTGCTGGCAATCATCGATTCCAGCCGGCGCGTGTCTAATTCCTTGTTTTTGTGAGGATTGGCGAGAAGGGGCGGCCCGGGTAGGAGAGCGAAATGGCGCTGCCCGGGCCATTCCGGGATGCGCGGAACGCTCAGGTCGATTACAGTGTCCGGTTATCACGGCGGCGGGCGTCCCCGCCGCTCTCTAGAACACCAGGAGCGGACCTCATGAGCACCGGCAGCACCTCGACTTTCCCGATCGAACGCCACCCGAACCCGACTTCCGCCGAAGAACGCGCGCGCCTGCTCGCGAACCCCGGCTTCGGCAAGATCTTCACCGACCACATGGTGACGATCCGCTATACGGAAGGCCAGGGCTGGCACGATGCGAAGATCGCTCCGCGCAAGCCGCTGGAAGTCGATCCGGCGATGCTCGTGCTGCACTATGCGCAGGAAATCTTCGAGGGCATGAAGGCGTATCCGCTGCCGGACGGCAAGATCGCGCTGTTCCGCCCGGACCAGAACGCCAAGCGTTTCCGCAATTCCGCGCGGCGTCTGGCAATGGCTGAGTTGCCCGAGGACCTGTTCGTGAACTCGGTGCGCGAGCTGGTCAGCCTCGAGCGCGGCTGGATCCCGTCGGCCGAAGGCAGCGCGCTGTATCTGCGCCCGTTCATGATCGCCAATGAAGTGGTGCTCGGCGTGAAGCCGTCCGCCGAATATCTGTACTGCGTGATCGCCACGCCGGTGGGCGCGTATTTCAAGGGCGACGCGTCGAAGGGCGTCTCGATCTGGGTGTCGGACAGCTACACCCGCGCCGCGCCCGGCGGCACGGGCGACGCGAAATGCGGCGGCAACTACGCCGCCAGCCTGGCCGCGCAGGCCGAGGCTTCGCGCGAAGGCTGCGATCAGGTGGTGTTCCTCGACGCCGTGGAGCGCCGCTGGATCGAGGAACTGGGCGGCATGAACGTGTTCTTCGTGTTCGCCGACGGCTCGCTGCAAACGCCGCCGCTGACCGGCACGATCCTCCCGGGCATCACGCGCGCCTCGCTGATCGATCTGGCCCGCGACCTCGGCTACACGGTGCGCGAGGAAGCCTATTCGATCGAACAGTGGGAAGCCGATGCGAAGAGCGGCAAGCTCGTCGAATCGTTCGCCTGCGGCACGGCCGCGGTGGTCACGTCGATCGGCCAGGTGAAGGGCCGCAAGCACACGTTCACGATCGGCGACGGCAATGCCGGCCCGGTCACGCAGCGCCTGAAGCAGACGCTGGTCGGCATTCAGACGGGCAAGGAAGCGGATCAGCACGGTTGGGTGGATATCATCGGCTGAGTGGCTCGCAGCGATGCTTTGAAACGTGCGGATCAAATGCGCACGATCAGCTTGTTTAAAAACCCGCCGGCATAAAGCCGAGCGGGTTTTTTATTTCTGCAGAATTCGAATTCGCCAATGTGGCGATTATTCATTGGCTGCTATCGATTTGCCGACGTACGTTTTGATATCGATAAGGCTGAATCGTTGCCGCGTGGCACGTTATCCCTGCTTGACGGCTTATCTTTTTTCTCACATGCTTGTCGGCGACTTGCACTGCCGTATTGATTTGAGTTTTTAAGCGTGCGATGTCATCAAATTAAAATGAAAAAAATCGGGGTGAGAAATGAGAGGATTGTCTGGTGCGGCGCAACTCGAGCGGGCCGGCCGCTTGACCGTGTTGGCATGCGTTGTTTCGACCTTGTATGCGTGTTCCGGTTTTCAAATCCAGGTGCCGACCAACTCGAGCACAACGTCCGGAGCGGATTCGTCATACGGTTATCAACCGCTTGATCCGGTGTCGACCACGGTGCAGCCCACCGATGTTCAAGGCCGTTGCGTGACCGGCAGGCCGACTCGCGACGAACTGCTCGGGGCCTTGCCTGACGAAACCATGCGGCTCGCGATCGGCAAGATCGATGCATCCGGAAAGGTGACCTACGGGCCAACGTCGATCAGCGCATCGAACAGCCAATATGTCGTCACCATCGACTACGTCAAATCGAATACGGTCGCTTTTTTTGTTAAAAAAGATGACCCTTCGCCGACCTCCAACGGTTTCACGGTGAGGGTGGTCGATAGTTATGAAAAAGCCGATAGCTCGGTGCCGGTTTATATCGGAATTGGTTTGCGTCTAACCGCGAATTTGACCACCAGCGCAGCGGGAATCAATCTGGGCAATTTGCTGGCGATTGGTGCGGCTGCCCAGGCGAACAAACTCAGCGGAACCCTGGTGCTGCAAACGATGGGCGTGACAGGGGAAAATATTTCCACGGCATTGCCGGTTCCCACCGAAATCAGCGTGGCGTCGATCCAGGGTGCGATTCAAGCGATCGGCACCATGAAGGCAAAACTGTATGACAGCAAGACGCTGATACAGCCGCGCGTCGTCGCTGTGTATAACACGCTCGGTGGCGGCACCACCACGATCAACGGATTCATTGCGTCGGTGCTGGGGCAGGTGCCTCGACTGAATGTGCCGATTGCCACGACGGCTGAAACCAAATTGCTAACTGCTTGCCCTATATAAGGGCGTTCTCCGACGTAGCAGGCCAGGGAGCGGCGGCGCGATTTCCCGCCCCGTCTCCCTTGCCCCTCAACTCCGGCGCGCCACCAACGCCGACACCCTCTGCGCCGCCTCCAGCAGCGGCTCGAGAAACTCCTTCACCATCTGCTTGGCCGTGTGCCGCTGTGCATTGCCGCTGATGTTCATCGCGGCGATCACGCGCCCGCGCCGGTTCTTGATCGGCGCGGACAGCGAAATCAGCCCCGCCTCCAGTTCCTGATCGACGATCGCCCAGCCCTGCTTGCGCACGGTGGCAATCTCGGCCTTCAGCGCGGCCGGATCGGTGATGGTGCGCGGCGTGTGCGCCTGGATCGGGCGCAGCGCGAGCACTTCGTCGAGCGCCGAATCGTCGAGCGACGACAGCAGCACACGCCCCATCGACGTACAGTACGCAGGCAGCCGGCTGCCGATCGACAGGTTGATGGTCATGATCTTGTGGGTCGGCACGCGCAGCACGTAAACAATCTCGGCGCGATCGAGCACGGCCGCGGAGCAGCTTTCGTGGATCTGCGCCGAAAGCTGCTCCATGACCGGTTCGGCCAGGTTCCAGAACGGCATCGACGTGAGGTAGGCGAAGCCCAGATCGAGGATTTTCGGCGTGAGCCGGAACAGCCGGCCTTCGGCCTCCACGTAACCGAG
>NZ_BAAILN010000154.1:107407-108985 GCF_054589155.1 Burkholderia sp. 3C | reverse complement strand
GCAGGATCCGGCGCGCGCCCGCTCGCGTCAGCCCGGTCGCCGCGGCGACCTCGGTCAGCGTCTGCTCCGGATGCTCGGCGTCGAATGCGCGAATCACGGCCAGGCCGCGCGCGAACGATTGAACATAGGAGTCGCCGGGTTTGGCCTGAAGATCGTCTGTACTCATGGGCTGGGGTCGTGTCGTGTAGCGGTGGAGGGTAGCGCAAGGGGACGGGTCGCGCCAAGCTTGGGTGCGGAGAATCGCCGCTGGGAGCGCCCTCGAACTTGACACGCCCCCGGCCGCCTCCCTATGATCGCAAAATAGTTCGATATTCGATCTTGTGTTCGCTTATAGAACATTCCGATGCGGCGCGGCGAGTGTGCCGGCGCGCATTTCATCCGAACGAAGTTCCGGAGACAACCATGACCGATGCATTCCTCTGTGACGCAATCCGCACCCCGATCGGCCGCTACGGCGGCGCGCTTTCCGGCGTTCGCGCCGACGACCTGGGCGCGGTGCCGCTCAAGGCGCTGGTCGAGCGCAACCGCGAAGTCGATTGGGCCGCGATCGACGACGTGATCTTCGGCTGCGCCAACCAGGCCGGCGAAGACAACCGCAACGTCGCGCGCATGTCGGCGCTGCTGGCGGGCCTGCCGGAAGGCGTGCCCGGTTCGACGGTCAACCGCCTGTGCGGTTCCGGCATGGACGCGATCGGCATCGCCGCGCGCGCGATCAAGTCGGGCGAAGCCGGGCTGATGATCGCCGGCGGCGTGGAAAGCATGAGCCGCGCGCCGTTCGTGATGGGCAAGGCCGCGAGCGCATTCTCGCGTCAGGCCGAGATCCACGACACCACGATCGGCTGGCGCTTCGTCAATCCGTTGATGAAGAAGCTGCACGGCGTCGATTCGATGCCGGAAACGGCCGAGAACGTGGCGGACGACTACGCGATCAGCCGCGCCGATCAGGACGCGTTCGCGCTGCGCAGCCAGCAGAAGGCGGCGCGCGCGCAGCAGGACGGCACGCTGGCGCAGGAAATCACGGCGGTCACGATCGCGCAGAAGAAGGGCGATCCGCTGGTGGTTTCGCGCGATGAACACCCGCGCGAAACCTCGCTGGAGGCGCTGGCCAAGCTGAAGGGCGTGGTGCGTCCGGACGGCACGGTCACGGCCGGCAATGCGTCGGGCGTCAACGACGGCGCCTGCGCGCTGCTGATCGCCAACGAAGAGAACGCGAAGCGTCACGGCCTGGTGCCGCGCGCGCGCATCCTGGGCATGGCGACGGCCGGCGTCGCGCCGCGCGTGATGGGCATCGGCCCCGGGCCGGCCACGCAAAAGCTGCTCGCGCAACTCGGCATGACGATCGACCAGTTCGACGTGATCGAGCTGAACGAAGCGTTCGCCTCGCAAGGCCTGGCCGTGCTGCGCATGCTCGGCGTGGCCGACGACGATGCTCGCGTCAACCCGAACGGCGGCGCGATCGCGCTGGGCCACCCGCTCGGCGCATCGGGCGCGCGTCTCGTGACCACGGCGATGTACCAACTGCATCGCACGCAGGGCCGCTTCGCGCTGTGCACGATGTGCATCGGCGTGGGCCAGGGC
>NZ_BAAILN010000154.1:92554-107304 GCF_054589155.1 Burkholderia sp. 3C | reverse complement strand
TAGCGCCCCTCGCTCCTTGCCGCCCGCGTTCGCGCGGGTGGCCGACGGCAGCCTCGACCTTCGGTCGGGCTGCCGTTTTTCATGGGCGCGAGCCTTGCCACGTGCCGTCGATCACGGATCAATTAATTGGCGATCTATTGATATAAATCTAGAAAATGAGGATTTTGAGAGCTTTTCTCCTGATCGGGTTAATGTTTTCCCCAATGCTGCCGTCAAAAAAGAGATAAGCCCGCAGCCGTTGCGATGCCGCGCGGGCGCCAGCACGACCTGACCTGAATGAGAGAAGCCACGGTGGCCCATGCCTTCGACGCCGTGTGCCGGAGCCAATGAATGCGCAATAACCAGCCGGTCACGCAGCACGAATACGAATTCCCCGACGACGCGACGTTGATGTCGACCACGCGCGCCGACGGCACCATCACCTACGCGAACGCGAGCTTCGTCCAGATCAGCGGCTTCACGCCGGAAGAACTGGTCGGCGCGCCGCACAACACGGTGCGGCACCCCGACATGCCGCGCGAGGCGTTCGCCGACATGTGGGCGACCATCCAGGGCGGCGAGCCGTGGATGGCGCTCGTCAAGAACCGCCGCAAGAACGGCGACCACTACTGGGTGCGCGCCAACGCCGTGCCGCTGATGCGCAACGGCCAGCCGCAGGGCTATATGTCGGTGCGCACCAAGGCGTCGCGCGAGGACATCGCCGCGGCCGAAGCGCTGTATCGCGACTTCCGCGAAGGCCGCGCGGGCGGCCGGCGTTTCTACAAGGGCATCGTGATTCGCGGCGGCTTCGGCCGGCTCGCGTCGCTGCTCAAGACGATGTCGGTGCGCACGCGCATGTATGCGCCACTGGCGGCGCTGGTGCCGGTGGTGACGGGCGGCGCGTGGGCCTGCGGCGCGAGCGGGTTGCCGCTGGCCGGCGTGGCCGCCACCACGGCGGTGGCCACGGGGTTGGTGGCGATGTGGCTCGACGCGCAGATCGTGCGGCCGCTGCGCGACCTGCACGAGCGCGCGTTGAACGTGGCGACCGGCGAGAGCCGCAACGGCCCGGCCGCCACGCGCGTGGACGAGATCGGCATGACGCTGCGCACGATCGACCAACTGGGGCTGATGTTCCGCTGGCTGGTGGACGACGTCAGCGAGCAGGTGCTGAACGTGCAGCGCGCCAGCAGCGAGATCGCGCAGGGCAACAACGACCTGAGCGCCCGCACCGAACAGGCGGCGACGGCCGTGCAGCAGACGGCGTCGTCGATGGCACAGATGACGGCCACCGTGTCGAACAACGCGGCCACCGCCTCGCAGGCGAACCAGCTTGCCGTGTCGGCCAGCGACGCGGCCTCGCGCGGCGGCCATGCGGTGGAAGAGATCGTCGGCACCATGAACGAGATCACCGACAGCTCGCGCCGCATCGCGGACATCATCGGCGTGATCGACGGCATCGCGTTCCAGACCAACATCCTGGCGCTCAATGCCGCGGTGGAAGCGGCGCGCGCGGGCGAACAGGGCCGCGGCTTCGCGGTGGTGGCGGGCGAGGTGCGTGCACTCGCGCAGCGCAGCGCGAATGCGGCCAAGGAGATCAAGACGCTGATCGAGAACAGCGTCGATCGGGTGGCCTCGGGCGCGCGCCGCGTGGACGACGCGGGCCGCACGATGGACGACCTCGTGGTGCAGGTCAAGCGCGTGGCCGACCTGATCGCCGACATCAGCTCGGCCACGGAAGAGCAGAGCGTGGGCGTCGAGCAGGTGGATCGCGCGGTGGTGGATCTCGACAACATCACGCAGCAGAACGCGGCGCTGGTCGAGCAGAGCGCGGCGGCTTCCGAAAGCTTGCGCCAGCAGGCCACCTCGCTGGTGGATGCGGTGGGCGTGTTTCGCTGACGCAAACGACAACGCCTTCGCGGCGTGAACCGCGAAGGCGTTGTTCATTTCGCTGCCGGCAGAGCCGGAATCAGACCGCCAGGCACAGATACTTGATCACGACGTAATCGTCGATGCCGTAGTGCGAGCCTTCGCGGCCGAGGCCCGATTGCTTGACGCCGCCGAACGGCGCGACCTCGTTCGAGATCAGGCCGGTGTTGATGCCCACCATGCCGTATTCGAGCGATTCCGCGACGCGCCAGACGCGGCCGATGTCGCGGCTGTAGAAATACGCGGCGAGGCCGAACTCGGTGTCGTTCGCATGACGAATCACTTCGTCGTCCGACGCGAAGCGGAACAGCGGCGCGAGCGGGCCGAACGTTTCGTCCTTCGCCACCTTCATGTCGGGCGTCACGCCGGTCAGCACGGTCGGCTCGAAGAAGCCGTGGCCGAGCGCGTGGCGCTTGCCGCCCGTGATCACCTTCGCGCCCTTCGCCAGCGCATCCTCGATGTGCGATTCCACCTTCAGCACGGCCGCTTCGTTGATCAGCGGGCCTTGCGTGACGCCGGCCTCGGTGCCGCGGCCGATCTTCAGCCTGGCCACCGCCGCCGCGAGCTTGTCGGCGAACGCGTCGTACACCGCGTCGTGCACGTAGAAGCGGTTGGTGCAGACGCAGGTCTGGCCGCTGTTGCGATACTTCGAGGCGATCGCGCCTTCCACGGCCGCATCGAGATCGGCGTCGTCGAACACGATGAACGGCGCGTTGCCGCCCAGCTCCAGCGACACCTTCTTGACCGTCGGCGCGCACTGCGCCATCAGCAGGCGGCCCACCGGCGTCGAGCCGGTAAACGACAGCTTGCGCACCGTGGCGTTGCCGGTCAGCTCGCCGCCGATCGCCTTCGGGTCGCCCGTCACCACGCTGAACACGCCGGCCGGCACGCCCGCGCGCTCGGCCAGCACGGCCAGCGCCAGCGCCGAGAACGGCGTGGCTTCGGCCGGCTTCACGACGATCGGGCAGCCCGCGGCCAGCGCCGGGCCGACCTTGCGCGTGATCATCGCGGCCGGGAAATTCCACGGCGTGATCGCCGCGCACACTCCGATCGGCTCCTTCGTGACGACGATGCGCTTGTCGCCGGCCGGCGTCGGGATGGTGTCGCCGTACACGCGCTTGCCTTCCTCGGCGAACCATTCGATGAACGACGCGGCATACAGGATTTCGCCCTTCGCCTCGGCGAGCGGCTTGCCCTGTTCGGTGGTCAGGATCAGCGCGAGATCGTCGGCGTGGGCGAGCATCAGCTCGTACCACTTGCGCAGGATCGCGGCGCGCTCCTTCGCGGTGCGCTTGCGCCAGGCCGGCCAGGCGGCGTTGGCGGCCTCGATGGCGCGGCGCGTTTCGGTCGTGCCGGCCAGCGGCACGGTGCCGAGCAGGTCGCCGGTGGCGGGGTTGCGGACTTCGAACGTGGCGCCGTTCGCGGCGTCCTGCCATTCGCCGTTCAGATAGATCTGCTGACGGAACAGCGAGGCGTCCTTCAATGCAGCGGTGATGTCGTGGCTCATGCGTGACCTCGTGATGCGAATGTAAAACGCCGCGTTCGAAGCGAACGCGGCGTGTCGGGCCGGGTGGACGCGCGTCAGGCGGCGACGCCGACGGTTTCCTTCAACACTTCCTCGAGGATGCCGAGCGCTTCGTCGAACACGGCGTCCTGGATCGTCAGCGGAAACAGGAAGCGGACCACGTTCGAATACACGCCGCACACCAGCAGCAACAGGCCGCGCTCCAGCGCGCGCGCCTGCACGCGCTTGGTGAATTCGGCGTCCGGCTCCTGCGTGCCGGCCTTGAAGAACTCCACGGCGACCATCGCGCCCGGGCCGCGCACGTCGACGATCTGCGGGATCTCCGGCTTGAGCGCCGCGAGCTTCGCCTTCAGCGCGTCGCCGAGCTTCACGGCACGCGCTTCGAGTTGCTCTTCGTCGATGATGTCGAGCACCGCGTGCGCCGCGGCCACCGCCAGCGGATTGCCGGCGTAGGTGCCGCCGAGGCCGCCGGGGGCCGCCGCATCCATCACGTCGGCGCGGCCGACCACGCCCGACAGCGGCATCCCGCCGGCCAGGCTCTTGGCCATGGTGGTCAGGTCGGGCAGCACGTCGTAGTGCTGCATCGCGAACAGCTTGCCGGTGCGCGCGAAGCCGGTCTGCACTTCGTCGGCGATCAGCACGATGCCGTGTTCGTCGCAGATCTTGCGCAGGCCGCGCACGAAATCGGCCGGCGCCTGGTAGAAGCCGCCTTCGCCCTGCACCGGTTCGAAGATGATCGCGGCGACGCGCTTCGGATCGATGTCGGCCTTGAACAGCATGTCGATCGCCTTCAGCGAATCGGCCGTGCTGATGCCGTGCAGTGCGTTCGGGTAGGGGGCGTGGAACACGTCGCCCGGGAACGGGCCGAAGTTCAGCTTGTAGGGGGCGACCTTGCCGGTCAGCGCCATGCCCATCATGGTGCGGCCGTGGAAGCCGCCCGCGAACGCGATCACGCCCGGACGGCCGGTAAACGCGCGGGCCATCTTCACGGCGTTTTCGACGGCTTCGGCGCCGGTCGTGAAGAACGCGGCCTTCTTGGCCTGTTTGCCCGGCGCGCGGGCGATGATCTTTTCGGCCAGTTCGACGTACGACGCGTACGGCACGATCTGATAGGCGGTGTGCGTGAATTGCTCGAGCTGCGCGGCCACGGCCTTGACCAGCTTCGGATGGCGATGGCCCGTGTTCATCACGGCGATGCCGGCGGCGAAGTCGATGAAGCGGCGGCCTTCGACGTCCCACAGCTCGGCGTTCTCGGCGCGGGCCGCGTAAAAGTCGCACATCACGCCGACGCCGCGCGGGGTGGCGGCGTTCTTGCGGGCTTGCAGATCGGCATTCTTCACGGGGATCTCCTTCCAGTCGATTCGGTTTGGTTCGTTCAGACGGTGGCCGCGGGAACGCGGCCGATGGAGACGACTATAATCCGGCTTGGCTCTGAAAATTAGAGCCATTCCGGTAAATCTATAGGAGCCAATTTTGAGGGCGAGCGTGTTATCCGACTGGCTGGCGCAGCGTCTCGTGCGCAGCGGCGGCGCGCAGCCGGTGTACCGGCAACTGCACCGGCTGTTGCAGCAGGCGATCCTGTCGCGCGAGCTGCCGGCCGGCACGCGCGTGCCGTCGTCGCGGCTGTTGGCCACCGAGCTGGGGATCGCGCGCAATACCGTCACGCAGGTGTACGAACAACTCGTGCTCGAAGGCTATGTGACGTCGGCCACCGGGCGCGGCACGTTCGTGGCCGATACCTCGCCCGACGAGATCGTCGGTGCGGCCGAGCGCGACGGGCCGGATGCGCTGCGCGGAAAGAGGGCGGCGGCAGGCGGGCGCGGCGCGATGGCCGCCACGGGCGCAGGCGTTGCCTCGCCGCCCGCGCCCGATCCGGCGTGGCTGGCCGATCCGGCCGGCGAGACGGGCGTCTCGCCGCTGGCGCTGCGGCGGCCGCTCGCGCGGGCCTTGTCGGCGCGCGGGGCGCGGCTGGTGGAGGGCGCGGGCGTGTCGAAGCGCCAGGGCGGCGCGTTCATGCCTGGTGTGCCCGACGTGTCGCGCTTTCCGTCGCGCGTCTGGACGCGCCTGCACAACAAATACTGGCGTCGCCTGCGGCCCGACCTGCTGACCTACGCGCCGGGCGGCGGGCTGGCCTCGATGCGCGAGGCGCTGGCCGATTACCTGCGCACCTCGCGGTCGGTGCGCTGCTCGCCCGAGCAGATCGTGATCACCACCGGCATTCACCAGTCGATCGATCTGGCCGTGCGCCTGCTGACCGACCCCGGCGACGTGATCTGGACCGAGGACCCGTGCTACTGGGGCGTGCGCAGCGTGCTGCATGTCTCGGGGCTGACCACGCGGCCGATTGCCGTGGACGACGAAGGCATCGCGCCGAGCGCCGAGGATCTCGCCACGCCGCCGAAGCTGATGCTCGTCACGCCGTCGCACCAGTATCCGCTCGGCATGGTGATGAGCCTCGCGCGGCGGCGCATGCTGCTCGAATACGCGCGGCAGCACGGCGCGTGGATCATCGAGGATGATTACGACAGCGAATTCCGCTACGGCAGCCGGCCGCTTGCATCGTTGCAGGGGCTGGATACGAGCGGGCAGGTGATCTACGTGGGGAGCTTCGGCAAGACGCTGTTTCCGGGGCTGCGGGTGGGTTATCTGGTCGCGCCGGAGCCGCTGGCCGAGAGCTTCGCGACCGCCAGCGCCGAGCTGTATCGCGAGGGGCAATTGCTGCAGCAGGCCGTGCTCGCCGAGTTCATCGCCGAGGGGCATTTCGTTTCGCACATCCGCAAGATGCGCGCGCTGTACGGCCTGCGGCGGCAGACCTTGCTCGACGAACTGGCGCGCCGCTACGGCGATGCGCTGCCGGTGCTCGGCGGCGACGCCGGGCTGCATCTCGTGATGCAACTGCCCGACGGCACCGACGACCGCGCCGTGGCGCGGGCCGCGCTCGAACGCAACATCGTGGTGCGGGCGCTGTCGGGCTACTACGCGGATCGCTCGCGCGCCGCGCCCGGGCTGCTGCTCGGCTATGCGTGCGTGCCCGAGGACGAGATCGGCGCGGCGTTCGGCACGCTGGCCGAGGCGATCGATGCGGTGGGATTCGCGCGGGACCCTTGAGCGGATCGGGCGGATCGAGCGCGCCGCGGTCGGCCGCCGCGCGATGCGCGTGTCGTGTCGGGGCGATCTGCACGCGGGTTGCGGTGTGCCGCCATTGCGTCATTGCGTCATTGCGCCGCTACGCCAAGGCGATCACGGCGATCACGGCGATCGCCGCCCGGCTCTGCCCCGGCCGCCCTGACGCTCAGGCGGCCAGCGTGGCCGGCTCGCGCGCCGTGCCGCGAGATTGCGTGGCATGGGGCTGGCGTTCGAGCATACGGATCAGCGCGACGAGCAACTGATTGACCGGCGTGGGCACGCCGAGCGCGGCGCCGCGCCGCACGATCGCGCCGTTCAGGTGTGCGATCTCGGTGGCGCGTCCGTGCGCGAAATCCTGCGCCATCGACGAGTGCTGGCCGGCCGGTATGGTTTGGCGAATGCGTGCGTACTGGCGCTCGGTATCGAGATCGAGCGCGACGCCTTCCGCGCGCGCCACCGCCAGGCATTCGGCGATGATGTTGCGCATCGCCTCGTCCACGTCGGCGATGGCGCCGATCTCTCCGAACGGGGCCTGCGCGATTGCCGACAGCGCGTTGTACGCGCAGTTGAGCAGCAACTTGGCCCACAGCGCGGCGCCGACGTCGGCCGAGACGACGGTCGGCACGCCCGCCGCGTCGAACAGCGCCGCGACGGCGCCGCTGTGCGCGCCGGCCCCGATGATCAGGTCGCCGCGTCCGTGATGCCGCAGGTGGCCGGCGTCGGCCATCTCGCAGGCCACGTAGACGGCCGCCGCGATCGTCGGGCGCCCGAGTGCCGCTTCGAGCGTCGCCGCGTTGTCGATGCCGTTCTGCAAGGACACGACGACCGCGTCGTCACCCAGATGAGGACGCAGCGCGTCGGCCGCTGCGGGCGTGTCGTCCGATTTCACGCAAACGAGCACCAGATCCGCACCGGCGGCCTGCGCCGGATCGGCGCTCGCGCGCACCGCGACGCGCTCGTCGAAGCGTGCCGATTCGAAGCGCAAGCCCGCCGCGCCGATCGCCTCGACGTGCCGCGGCCGCCCGATCAGCACCACCTCCTGGCCCGCGCGCGCGAGCATCCCGCCGTAAAAGCACCCGACGGCGCCCGCTCCCATCACCGCTACCTTCATCGTTTCTCCACTCCACTGGCAAGTGCGCCGGCCGAGCCGGTTCGCGTTCGCGCCGCAACCGACGCATGACGACTGGATGGTAGCGGCGCAGCACGGTACAGTTCAGCCAAAAATCTCGGTGAATGAGCGTGAGAATTGGCTCGAATCGCCATTTTTTATCGTATTGATGAGGAAGTAAGCCAATGAAGCTCGACAAGACCGATGTGACGATCCTGAACGCGTTGCAGCGCAACGCGCACGTCAAGGCGTCCGAACTGGCCGAGACGGTGTCGATTTCTCCGTCGCCGCTGTACCGGCGTATCCGCCTGCTCGAAGAGGCCGGTGTGATCAAGGATTACGTCGCGGTGCTCGACCAGGACAAGGTCGGCTACCCCGTGAACGCCTATGTATCGGTCGCGGTCGAGAAGTCGGCCGAGATACTCGCGGAGTTCGAGCGCGTGGTGCGCGGCTGCGATGAGGTGATGGAGTGCTATCTGATGACGGGCGCGTACGACTACATGATTCGCGTCGTCGCGCACGACATCCCCGGCATCGAGCGCTTCGTGATGTCGAAACTCGCGACTGTCGAGGGGGTACGCGATGTCAGCACGGCGATCACGCTGCGTCGCGTGCAGTACAAGACGGGGTTGCCGGTCACGGTGGTCGATCGCTGATCGCGGCGCGCGGGCTGCCGTGCCGGCCGGTTCGACAGCCGGCGGCGGCCGGGCGCCGCCACGCCCCTCAAAACCGGATCAACACCGCCCCCGCCACCACCATCCCGCACGCCACGATCCGCCGCGCCGTGGGCTGCTCGCGCATCGCGAACCAGCCGATGCCGATCGCGAAGATCGAGCTGGTCTCGCGCAGCGCCGAGACGGTCGCCACCGGCAGGTGCCGATAGGCCAGCGTGACGATCGCATAGGCCGCCAGCGCGCAGGTGCCGGCGGCCATGCCGCGCCACAGCGTGGCCGATGGCGCGAGAAGCGGGCGCGGGCCGCCGCGCAGCGCGCAGACGAGCAGGAACTGCGGCACGTTCCACAGCAGATAAACCCAGCAGATATACGACAGCGAATTGCCCGCGAGCCGCACGCCGATGCCGTCCACCACCGAGTAGGCGGCGATGAACACGCCCGTCAGCACCGCGTAGGGCACGCTCTCGCCCGACAGCCGCAACCCGCGCCGCAGCGCCAGCGACACGATGCCGAGCGACACCAGCGCGATGCCGGCCAGCGCGAACGCCGACGGCCGTTCGCCGAGCGCGACGAACGCGAACAACGCGACCAGCAGCGGCGAACTGCCGCGCGCGATCGGGTAGATCTGGCCGAATTCGCCGCTGCGGTAGGCGCGCAGCAGCGCGAGGCAATAGCCCACCTCCAGCAGCGCCGACGCCGCGATATACGGCCACGCGCCCGGCGCCGGCGCGGGCAGCCACAGCGCGCCGGCCACCCCGGCCACGATGTAGGGCACGGCCATCGTCCCGAGCTGGATCACGCGATCCTCGCTGACATGCAGGAACGCGTTCCAGACCGCGTGCAGCAACGCGGAGAACAGCACGAGGGCAACCAGCAGGTGATCCATGGACGGCTTCGGCAGGCTCGCGGCGCGAGCGGTGGAGGCAAGGGCACGCCACGCGCGCAGACCGTGCGATGTGGCATTGCGCGGCAAAATGCGGCAAGGCGGCGATTATCTCAGCAGCGGCCCGATTTCGCCAAGTGTCCGTTTCGTGACGCTCGAGGGCGCGCGGCGGGCGCGGATTGCCGATAATGGGCGCTTCTTCATCCGGACTGTTCCCATCGCCATGAACGAAACCCCGCAAACGAATGCCCCGCCGCGCCTGACGAGCCTGTCGCACGGCGGCGGCTGCGGCTGCAAGATCGCCCCCGGCGTGCTGGCCGAGCTGCTCAAGCGCAACGCGCCGCCCGCGCTGTTCCCCGATCTGCTGGTCGGCACCGAAACCGCCGACGATGCCGCCGTCTACCGCCTCAACGACGAGCAGGCGATCGTCGCCACCACCGATTTCTTCATGCCGATCGTCGACGATCCGTACGACTTCGGCCGGATCGCCGCCACCAATGCGCTGTCGGATGTCTACGCGATGGGCGGCAAGCCGATCTTCGCGCTGGCGCTGGTCGGCATGCCGATCAACGTGCTGCCGCACGAAACCATCGCCGCGGTGCTGAAGGGCGGCGAATCGGTGTGCGCCGAGGCGGGCATCCCGGTGGCGGGCGGCCATTCGATCGATTCGGTCGAGCCGATCTACGGGCTGGCGGCGATCGGCGTGGTGCATCCGTCTCGTGTGAAGCGCAACGCGGGCGCGCGTGCCGGCGACGTGCTGGTGCTCGGCAAGCCGCTCGGCGTGGGCGTGCTGTCGGCCGCGCTGAAGAAGGGCCAGCTCGATGCGGCGGGCTATGCGGCGATGATCGCGGCCACCACCAAGCTGAACCGCCCCGGTGCCGAGCTGGCCGCGCTGCAGGGCGTGCACGCGATCACCGACGTGACCGGCTTCGGCCTGCTCGGCCACGGGCTGGAGATGGCGCGCGGCGCGAGCCTCAGCGCGCGTGTGCGATATGCATCGCTGCCCTGGCTGGCTGGCGCGCAGGCGTTCGCCGAGGCCGGCGTGATCACCGGCGCGTCGGGCCGCAACTGGGCCGCGTACGGCGCGGACGTGCGGCTTGGCGAGCACCTGTCGCCGGCCGCGCAGGCGCTGCTGACCGATCCGCAAACCTCGGGCGGCCTGCTGGTGGCGTGCACGCCCGAGACGGTCGACGACGTATTGGCCTGCTTCCATGCCGACGGCTTCGCGCAGGCCGCCGTGATCGGCGAACTGGTGGACGGCCCGGCGCGGATCGAAGTCGCCTGAGTTTGCATGTAGCGCCCGGTGCCGGGGCGCTACGCAGTGGCGAGCGTCAGGGCGCGCGGGCGTCGCGCCGGATCGCTTGGGGCGACACGCCGAGCCCGCGCACGAACGCTTCCCGCATGTGCCGCCGGTCGCGAAACCCCGTTTCCCGCGCGACCGCATCGAGGGTGTGACGGCTGCGCTCGATCATGAGCCGGGCCGCTTCGAGCCGAAGCGCCTCGACGGCCTTCGCCGGCGATTTGCCCGTTTCCTGCGTGAACAGCCGATGAAACTGCCGGGGGCTCAGGTTGGCCGCCTCGGCAAGCTCCTCAACGGACAGCGTCCGGTGCAGATTCTGCCGCGCATGGCTCAGGGCGTTCTGGATCCGGTCGGTTTTCGGCGCCAGCTCCAGCATTTCCGCGTGCTGCGTTTGCCCGCCCGAGCGGCGCTGCGGCATCACCAGACGATGCGCGACCGACCGCGCCACCTCCATCCCGAGATCCTTCTCGACCATCGCGAGCGCGAGATCCAGCCCGGCCGTCATGCCGGCCGACGTCCAGATCCGGCCGTCGACGATGAAGATGCGATCGCTTTCGATCAGCACATCCGGGAATCGCGCCTGCATCTGCGCTGCAATCGCCCAGTGCGTGGTGACGCGCCGCCCCGACAGCAGGCCCGCTTCCGCCAGCACGAAGCCGCCGGTGCAGATGCCCGCGACGCGCTGGGCGCGCGCGCTTTGGCGGCGCAACACGTTCACCGTGCCGGGCGGCGTGGGCACCGCGAACGGATCGGCCACGCCCGCCACCAGCCACGTATCGACCTTGGACGTGCCGTTCGCGGCGTGCGTGCCGATCGGGAAGCCGACCGACGAGCGCACCTCCCCGCCTTCCGCGGAGTACAGCGTGAAGTGATAGAACGGATCGCCGGCGACCGTGTTGGCGTGCTCGAACACCGATTGGGTGGCCAGCGCCATCATCTGAAAGCCGTCGCTCAACAGAAAACCGATTCGATGCATCGACAACTCCAGGGCGGGCGGGGGATGGCAGGAAAAATGACTATATACGTCATTTGAGACATTCGCCAGCGCAGCCAGAATACGTTTCGGCAAGTCACCCGAAACCTTCCCTGGAGTAAGTCATGACGCAATCTCATCCTGGTACCGCCCTGATCACCGGCGCCTCGTCCGGCATCGGCGCCGTGTATGCCGACCGTCTCGCGCGGCGCGGTTACGACCTGATTCTGGTGGCGCGCAACCGTGACCGCCTGAACGCGTTGGCCAAGCGCATCACCGACGAAACCCATCGCAACGTCGAAGTGCTGGTGGCCGACCTCGGCGAGCGCGCCGACGTGCAGCGGGTCGAAGCGAAGCTGCGCGACGACGCCAGCATCACGCTGCTGGTGAACAACGCGGGGGTGGGCACGCACAGCCCGCTGCTCGAAACCAGCGTCGATGCGATGACCTCGCTCATCGAGCTGAACGTGACCGCGCTGACGCGCCTCACGTATGCCGTCGCGCCGGCCTTCGTCGCACGCGGCAAGGGCGCCATCATCAATATCTCGTCGATCGTCAGCATCGCGCCCGAACTGCTGAACGGCGTGTACGGCGGCAGCAAGGCGTTCGTGCTGGCGTTCAGCCAGTCGCTGCATCACGAGCTGGCCGCCAAGGGCGTGCAGGTGCAGGCCGTGCTGCCCGGCGCCACCGCCACCGAGTTCTGGGAAATCGGCGGCCTGCCGCTCGAGCACCTGCCGAAAAATATGGTGATGACGGCGCAGGAGATGGTCGATGCCGCGCTCGTCGGGTTCGATCGCCAGGAGCTGGTGACCATTCCGTCGCTGCATCAGGTCGAGGGTTGGCAAGCGTACGAAGCCGCGCGCCAGACGATGGCGCCGCATCTGTCGAACAGCGTTCCGGCGCCGCGTTATACGGCTGCCTGATGGCCGCGCGTGCGATGTCGGTGTGAAGATATTCCCACCCGATTTCGCACGCGCTTCGCACGCGCCTCATGCCGGGCAGGCGATCACGGCACCACGAAGTGCGTCGTCCTGGTCTCGATCACGCTGTGCGAGGCATCCACCAGCTCGATGCGCACGGTGTGCGGCCCGGTCGGCAGCGGGCCGAAGTAGATCGCGTCGCTCTGCGCGTGGATCCAGCTCCATTTGCTGTCGTCGACGAACACGTGCAGATGCCCGATCCTGGGCTTCAGCGTGGTGGCCCCCTTGCCGTGGATGTCGGTGTACAGCGGCAGGATGCTCAGGTTGTCGACGCGAAACGCGAGGTAGACATAACCGTCTTTCAGGACATCGGCGCGGGGCTTGAACAGCGTCAGGTGCGGTTGGGCGGGGGCCGGGACATCGGCGATGACACCAGGCGGTGGCGGGAGGCTGCCCGGGTCGGCGGCGTGGGCGGATGTCGTGCCGAGCAGGCCGGCAAGCAGCGCCGCGGCGAGATAGCGCGTGTGGATCATGTTCCTCTTCAAGCAATGGAGTGAAAGAGCTTTCAATTGCTTGACAGGATAGTTTTTGCCGCCGCCCGGCGGCATCGGTCATTCGACCGAGGCGGCCAGGCGAAGCGCGTCGCTCAGAGGTAGCTGCAGACGTAATCGAGCGTCTCGATCACTTCGATATCGAAGCGCGACTTGCCGGGCACGGAGAACGAATCGCCTTCGGCGTACGTTTGCCATTCATCGCTGCCTTCGAGGCGGATGCGGCACTTGCCGGCCTGCACTTCCATCAATTCCGGTTCGTTCGTGCCGAAGTTCAGCGTGGCAGGAAGAATTACGCCGAGCGTCTTGCGGCTGCCGTCCGGGAAGATGACCGTATGCGAGACGCACTTGCCGTCGAAGTAGACGTTCGCCTTCTTGACCACTCGAACCTGATCGAATTCTGCTGCCGATGCCATGCGTAGCGCTCCACTGTCTGATTGGGTTGGGTAAGGCGCCGCGAGCGGTGACGCCGCCGGCGGGCGCGGGGAATCTTACCGGAATCGCACCGCATGCTTTGCATCGCCCCGGAAATTTGGCCGCCCGGGCGCGGCGGCTAGAATCGCAAGTCTGGCGCAGGAAACCGGCCGCCGCACGCCGGTTTTCGCCGTTCGATCGCCAGACAGACGGCGGCACAGACCGCCGCCATTCTCGTCGTGCCACCGCGTCACGACGAAACCGATGCGTGCGCCGCGCCGGAGGGCCGGCCAGGCTCGCGCATCCGCAGTGTCCGTAACCGTTCTCATCACTCCATTCATAAGGAACGACGATGCTGACTCGCTCGATGCTTTCCGCGGCCGTGTTCTCGCTGGCCGCGTGTGCCACGGTGCCGTCCGTCGCGCAGGATTCCACCGATGTTCAGGCCCAACAGGGCGCCCCCGGCCACGACGATCACGGGCCGGGCGTGCGCACGCCGAAGGTCATGATCGTGACGATGTTCGGGCCGGAAGGGCAGGCCTGGACCGATCGCCTCGGCCCCTGGACCCAGGTGAAGGTGCCGGGGCTCTCGCCCGACTATCCGACGGTGCAGTGCAATCGCCAGGAGGTTTGCGTGGTGACCACCGGCATGGGTTACGCGAACGCCGCGGCCACCATCATGGCGTTGAGTTTCTCGCCGAAGTTCGACCTGCGCCGCACCTATGTCCTCGTGTCGGGCATCGCCGGCGTGGACCCGGCGCAGGGCACGGTCGGTTCGGCGGCGTGGTCGCATTACCTGGTCGATTTCAGCCTGCAATGGGAACTCGACGCGCGCGAGATCCCGGCCGGCTGGAACACCGGTTATCTCGGCATCAACACCGAGAGCCCGAACGAGAAGCCGCCACTCGACTACCGCAGCGAGGTGTTCGAGCTGAACCCGAAGCTGACCGCGGCCGCCTATGCGCTGTCGCGCAACGTCGTGCTGGCCGACAACGCGCAGGCGCAGGCTGCGCGCGCGAAGTTCGACACCGCGCCGGCCAACCGGCCGCCGGCGGTGGTGCAATGCGACACGTCGTCGGGCAATACGTGGTTCTCGGGCACGAAGATCGGCGAACGCGCGCGCCAGTGGACCAAGATCCTGACCGACGGCAAGGGCACCTACTGCATGACGGCGCAGGAAGACAACGCCACCTACGAAGCGCTGACGCGCGCGGCCGCCACCCGGCGCGTCGATCTCGCGCGCGTGGCCGTGCTGCGCACCGGCTCCGATTTCGACCGGCCGTATCCGGGCCAGACGAGCGTCGACAACCTGCTGAACTACGCCGACCAGGGCGGCTTCGCGATCGCCACCGAGAACCTGTACCGCGCGGG
>NZ_BAAILN010000154.1:90220-92422 GCF_054589155.1 Burkholderia sp. 3C | reverse complement strand
CGCGGCGCCGGTGAGGGGCGCCGCGCCATGACATGAAAAAGGCGGCCGCGCTTGATGAAAGCGGGCCGCCTTTTTCACTGCCGATTTTGCCAATCAGCTTTTGCCGTTCGTGCGCGGTTGGGCACGGAACGGAATCCACACCGGCGCGGTGCGATCCCACTGGTCGAGTTGGGACGGTTTCGGTTCGTTCGGATTCATGATGTGAGCTCCTTACGGATGACGAGGCCGGCGCGGCCGGCGTGCGGGTTGCTGACGGATTAACGATTGGCGAGTTGGCTCGACGGGCCGCCCGATTCCGAGGTGCCCAGGCGTTGTTGCGCCAGTTCGATGCCTTGCGGGTACGACGTGCTCTTGCGCAGCAGGGCCAGCGTGCCGTCGCGTTGGGATTGCGCCAGTTCGGCGCGCACCTGGGCGCGGGTCAGCGTGCTGGTGGTCTTGGCGGCGGGCAGGTCGCCGTAGGTGCCGGCGCGGCCGATGCCGCCATCGGCAAAGGCGGAAACGGCGCTGGTGGACAGGACGAGTGCGGCGGCGGCGATGGTGAGGGTTTTCATGTTCAGCTCCTTTGAGTACCTGAATTCGGATGCGCAACGCATTGGGTTACGCGACGGAGTGAAATTTAGGTGCAGCCGCAGCATCAATAAATGGGATGCGCGCGAATTGAATTGTCGCCCTGTTGGAACAATCGAATTCCGTACTGTCGATAGGGTTAGGCTAAAACCTTGGCTGGCTTGGGTTTTGGATGTTCTCGAACGAGTGTGCGAAACGTTCGTTTTCACATTGATGCGTCAAATGCAATAGTGTGATTCTGTGGAGTTCATGATTCTTGTGCGTCATGCTGCGATGCGGAAAAACAAGGGACAGGATGATGAAAGCCCGCCCGGGGGCGTGCCAGTCGAGGCGGTGGCTGGTATCCGGTGCGCATGTCGCGCTGCAACGAGCCCGCGCCGAATGCGTGACTGGCTATGCCGATCGGCCGGTCATCGCAGTCGAGATTTATGCCGATTTCATCATCGCCGCCGTGCATTGGCCACAAGCCGGGCCTCCGGATCGCAACGGATACTGGCGTTCGACGATTCGTTTTCTCCCACCGAGGCATGTGATCTACTACCGGCGCGCGGCTACCGGCGTGCCGGCCGCCAGGCTGCGGTTCGACGGCGAGCGAGTTGCACGACACCATTTCGAACAGGGCCACGCTGCGGCCCGGAGGGAATCGATGAGTATTGCTGAGGATGTGAGCCTGTCGCTCGACGAGGTCGATGCGCTGGCGCGCCGCGTGCTGATTGCGCACGGCGTGAGCGAGAACAACGCGCGTTCGCTCGCGAGCGTGATCGTGCAGGGGCAGCGCGACGAGTGCCATTCGCACGGCGTCTACCGCCTGATTTCCTGCGTGCGCACGCTGCGCACCGGTCGGGTCGACGGGCGCGCCGTGCCCACACTGCGCAAGCTGGCCGGCAGCGTGATCGAGGCCGACGCGCACGGCGGCTATTCGCTGCCCGCGTTGGAGCTGGGCCTGCCGGCGCTGGTCGAAGCCGCGCGGCAGCAGGGGCTGGCGGCGCTGACGATCCGCCATTGCTATCACTTCTCGGCGCTGTGGCCGGAGGTCGAGGCGATCGCCGCGCACGGGCTGGTGGGCATCGCGATGTGCCCGAGCCACGCCTGGGTGGCGCCGGCCGGCGGCACGCGGCCGGTGTTCGGCACCAACCCGATCGCGTTCGCGTGGCCGCGCCCGGAGGGGCAACTGCCCTATGTATTCGATTTCGCGACCAGCGCGATCGCGCGCGGCGACATCGAACTGCATGCGCGCCAGGACAAGCCGATTCCCGACGACTGGGCGATCGACGAGCACGGCCAGCCCACCACCGATCCGCACGCGGCCATGCGCGGCGCGATGCGCACGTTCGGCGGTCACAAGGGCTCGGCGCTGGCCACGATGGTCGAGCTGATGGCCGGCTCGCTGATGGGCGACCTGACCAGCGCGGAGTCGCTCGACTACGACGGCGGCGCGGGCGCCTCGCCGTATCACGGCGAATTGCTGCTGGCGTTCGATCCGGCGGTGTTCGCGGGCGACGGGCTGGCGGCGGGCCACGCGAGCGGTGAACGCGTGCTGCGCGAGATCGCCGCGCAGGGCGCGCGCCTGCCGTCGCAGCGGCGCTTCGCGGCGCGAGTGCGCAGCGAGGCGAACGGCGTGCGGGTGCCGCGCGC
>NZ_BAAILN010000154.1:70625-90064 GCF_054589155.1 Burkholderia sp. 3C | reverse complement strand
CCCCTTCGTCATTCCCGTCGCGTGGGTGCTTACCGCAGGTGCTTACCTTACGCGGCCCACTCGCTGACCACCGGCGTGTCGATCATCGGCGCGCGTTCCGCTTCCTCGAACGTGCGCTTGCTGCAGACGGTGTCGAGCGGCGGGCGGCCCGAGCCGTTCAGCAGCGGGCAGCGGTCGAACACTTCGGCCACCCAGTCGACGAACACGCGCACCTTCGGCGACAGATGCCGGCTGTGCGGATACACCACCGAGATCGGCATCGGCAGCGGCTTGTGGCCCGTCAGCACTTCCTTCAACTGGCCCGAGCGCAGTTGCGGCAGCACCATGAACAGCGGCGGCTGGATCAGGCCGAAGCCCTCGATGCCGCAGGTGACGTAGGCGTCCGCATCGTTGACCGACACCACGCCTTCCATCTTCACCTCGACCTCCTTGCCGTCGATCAGGAACGCCCAATCGATGTTGCGGCCGGTGCGGCTCGAAAAATAATTGACGGCGCGGTGATCGGCCAGATCGTCGATCGAACGCGGTTCGCCGTAGCGCGCCAGATAGGCCTTCGAGGCCACCGTCACGCCTTCGAACAGGCCCACGCGGCGCGCCACCAGTGAGGAATCCTGCAGAGCGCCCACCCGGATCACGCAATCCACGCCTTCCTGAAGCAGATCGACGGGGCGATCCGACAGGCCGAGCTGCAGATCGATGTCGGGATAGCGTTCGCGGAATTCGTTGAGCGCCGGGATCACCACGAGCCGCCCGAGCGAGCCGGGCATGTCGACGCGCAGCTTGCCGTGCGGCTTGCGGTTGTTGATCTGGAAGCTCGCCTCGGTTTCCTCGACTTCCGCCAGAATGCGGATGCAGCGCTCGTAGTACGCCGCGCCGTCCGGCGTCAGCGACAGGCGTCGCGTGGTCCGGTGCATCAGGCGCACGCCGAGAAATGCTTCGAGGTTCTGAATGATCGTCGTGACGGAGGCGCGCGGCAGGCTCAAGGTCTCGGCCGCCTTGGTGAAGCTGTTCGTATCGACGACGCGTGTGAAGACCTGCATGGCTTGAAGACGGTCCATCGCTTTACCTCCGGGATTGTTCGGCCCCGATCGGCCTGTTCGACATGCTTATGCGCACGTCTATCCGCCGATTGTTCAAAGCCCCTGAATTGTGTTGCCGGATTATAGGCATTTATCCTGATGTCTGCCGGACCCAGAATGCGCTCCATCTTGCAAATGGACGCGCTTCGGCGCCTGACTCATGGATGCATCCGGTTTTCGCAATCTGCTGAATTCCTCTCCGGCCACGCCGGAGCGGGCTGGCACGTCGCTCGCAGTGTCCGATGTCGAAATCGAGGGCCATGCCCAGGACATCGTATTGCGGCTGTATCGCCGGCCCGACAAGACCGGATTGCCAGTAGTGCTTTATTTCCATGGCGGCGGTTTCGTTCGCGGCTCGCTGGCCGATGCGGACTTCGCCGCGCGCTTTCTTGCCGAGCGCCTGCCCGCGCTGGTGGTGTCCGTCGATTATTCGCTCGCGCCGAAACATCCGTTCCCGGCCGCGCCGGAAGACGCGTATCGCGCGGCGCGCTGGGTCGAGGCCCGGGCGCGCGCGTTCGGCGGCAATCCGCGCCGGATCGCGGTGGCCGGCCACGACGCGGGCGGCCAGCTCGCCAATTGTCTGGCGTTTATCGCTCGCGACCGCGGCGACGTGAACATCGTGGCTCAGGCCCTGTTTGGCCCGATGCTCGACCCGAGCATGACGCGCATGGGCGACGAGCGCCAACTGGCTTCCGACATCACGGCCAAGGATTGCGCGGCCAGCTATCGCGCCTACCTGCCGCAACCGGCGCAACGCATGCACCCGTATGCCGCGCCGCTCGAATCGGCGCGCCTGGCGAAGTTGCCGGCCACGCTGATCGCCACCGCCCAGAACGACGTGCTGCATGTCGAGGCCGAGCGTTACGCGGCTCGGCTGATCGAGGCCGGCGTGCTGGTGCAGGTGATTCGTTATCCCGACGTTACGCACGCGGAGCTGGGCGGCTATGCGCCCGCGCTGCAGGAGGCCGTGCGCTTCCTGACCTGCCGCTTCCAGGCTCACGCCAACGACTAACAACACCAATTCACTGATTCCAACGCAACCGGAGATCTTCATGTCAATCTTACGTACTCCTCAATCACGCATCGCGGCTGCCGCGCTGGCCGTCGTCGTGGTGATCGGCGGCGGCGCGTTCGGCGTGATCCACGCGAGCGCGAGCGCCCCGCAGAACGCCGCGCCGCCGCTGCAGGAAGTCGACGTCGCCAACGTGCTGGCGAAAACGATCACCGACTGGCAGACCTACTCGGGCCGCCTCGAGGCGATCGACCGCGTCGAGGTGCGTCCGCTCGTGTCGGGCACCATCGTGTCGGTCAACTTCAAGGACGGCGCGCTGGTCAAGAAGGGCGACACGCTGTTCGTGATCGATCCGCGCCCGTACCAGGCCGAGGTCGACCGCACCGCTGCGCAACTGGCCGCCGCGCAAGCGCGCGACGGTTATGCGCAAACCGATTGGCAGCGCGCCCAGCGCCTGATCGGCGACAACGCGATCGCCAAGCGCGACTACGACGAGAAGCAGAACGCCGCGCGCGAATCGGCCGCCAACGTGAAGGCCGCCGCCGCCGCGCTCGAAACCGCGAAGATCAACCTCGGCTACACGCGCATCGTCGCGCCGTTCGCGGGCCGCGCCTCGCGCGCCGAGATCACGCTCGGCAACGTCGTGTCGGCCGGTGCCTCGGCCGCACCGCTCACCACCGTGGTGTCGGTCTCGCCGATCTACGCCTCGTTCGACGCCGACGAACAAACCTACCTGCGCTATATCGGCAGCCAGCGCGACGGCCGCCGCGTGCCGGTCGATCTGGGCCTCGCCAACGAAACCGGCTACTCGCGCACCGGCGTGGTCGATTCGGTCGACAACCGGCTCGATACCTCGTCGGGCACGATCCGCGTGCGTGCGCGTTTCGACAACGCCGACGGCGCGCTGGTGCCGGGGCTCTACGCACGGATCAAGGTCGATGGCAGCGCGCCGCATCCGGCCCTGCTGGTGGACGATGCCGCGATCAACACCGATCAGGACAAGAAGTTCGTGTTCGTGCTCGACAAGCAGGATCACGTCACGTACCGCGAAGTGCAGATCGGCGCGTTGCACGGCAATCAGCGCGTGATCGTCGGCGGCCTGCAGGCGAGCGACCGGGTGGTGGTCAACGGTACGCAGCGCGTGCGTCCGGGCGAACCGGTGAAGGCGCACATGGTGCCGATGACGGGCGGCGGCGATGGCGATTCGGCCACGCCGGTGGCGGATGCCGCCAAGCCCGCCAGCGGCCGCGCGCAGTCGTGACGGGGCGCTGGTCCGCCCTCGTCACCACTCGCACAACCCGATAGAGCTTTTCCATGAACATATCCAAATTTTTCATCGATCGTCCGATATTTGCAGGAGTCCTATCGGTACTGATCCTGCTCGGCGGCGTGATCGCGATGTTCAAGCTGCCGATTTCCGAATATCCGGAAGTCGTGCCGCCTTCGGTGATCGTCAAGGCGCAGTTCCCGGGCGCCAACCCGAAGGTGATCGCCGAGACGGTCGCCTCGCCGATCGAGGAGCAGATCGACGGCGTGGAAGACATGCTGTACATGCAGTCGCAGGCCAACAGCGACGGCAACCTCACGATCACCGTGACGTTCAAGCTCGGCACCGATCCGGACAAGGCCACGCAGCTCGTGCAGAACCGCGTGAACCAGGCGCTGCCGCGCCTGCCGGAAGACGTGCAGCGCTTGGGCATCACGACGGTCAAGAGCTCGCCGACGCTGACCATGGTGGTGCACCTGATCTCGCCCGACAACCGCTACGACATGACCTATCTGCGCAACTACGCGCTGATCAACGTGAAGGATCGCCTGTCGCGGATCCAGGGCGTGGGCCAGGTCCAGCTGTGGGGGTCGGGCGATTACGCGATGCGTGTCTGGCTCGATCCGCAGAAGGTGGCGGAGCGCAACCTGACCGCCGACGACGTGGTGCGCGCGATTCGCGAGCAGAACGTGCAGGTCGCGGCCGGCACGATCGGCGCGTCGCCGTCGATTCCGGGCACGCCGCTGCAGTTGTCCGTGAACGCGCGCGGCCGCCTGCAGAACGAAAGCGAATTCGGCGACATCGTCGTCAAGACGGCGCCCGACGGCGCGGTCACGCACCTGCGCGATCTCGGGCGCGTGCAGCTCGACGCCTCGGAATACGGCCTGCGTTCGCTGCTCGACAACCAGCCGGCCGTGGCGATGGCGATCAACCAGTCGCCGGGCGCGAACTCGCTGCAGATTTCCGACCAGGTCCGCGCGACCATGCAGGAGCTGTCGCAGGATTTCCCGGCGGGCGTGCAGTACAAGATCGTCTATGACCCGACGCAGTTCGTGCGCTCGTCGATCAAGGCCGTGGTGCATACGCTGCTCGAGGCGATCGCGCTGGTGGTGCTGGTGGTGATCGTGTTCCTGCAAACGTGGCGCGCGTCGATCATTCCGCTGATCGCCGTGCCGGTGTCGATCATCGGCACCTTCTCGCTGCTGCTGATGTTCGGTTATTCGATCAACGCGCTGTCGCTGTTCGGGATGGTGCTCGCGATCGGGATCGTGGTGGACGATGCGATCGTGGTGGTGGAGAACGTCGAGCGCAACATCGAGAGCGGGCTGTCCGCGCGCATGGCCACCTACAAGGCCATGCAGGAAGTGAGCGGGCCGATCATCGCGATCGCGCTGACGCTGGTGGCCGTGTTCGTGCCGCTCGCGTTCATGACGGGCCTGACCGGCCAGTTCTACAAGCAGTTCGCGATGACCATCGCGATCTCCACGGTGATCTCGGCGTTCAACTCGCTGACGCTGTCGCCGGCATTGTCTGCACTCCTGCTGAAAGGCCATGACGAGAAGCCGGACTGGCTGACGCGCGTGATGAATCGCGTGCTCGGCGGTTTCTTCCGCCGCTTCAACTCGGTGTTCCATCGCGGCGCGGAAGGCTATGGCCGCGGCGTGCGCGGCGTGCTGTCGAGAAAGACGCTGATGCTCGGCGTCTACCTGGTGCTGGTCGGCGCGACGGTGCTGATGGGCCGGCTCGTGCCGGGCGGCTTCGTGCCCGCGCAGGACAAGGAATATCTGATCGCGTTCGCGCAGTTGCCGAACGGCGCCTCGCTCGACCGCACCGAGAAGGTGATTCGCCAGATGGGCTCGATCGCGCTGAAGCAGCCGGGCGTGGAGAGCGCGGTGGCGTTCCCGGGCCTGTCGGTCAACGGCTTCACCAACAGCTCCAGCGCGGGCATCGTGTTCGTCACGCTCAAGCCGTTCGACGAGCGTCACGGCAAGACGATGTCGGCCGGCGCGATCGCCGGTGCGCTGAACCAGCAGTACGCGGGCATCAAGGATTCGTTCGTCGCCGTGTTCCCGCCGCCGCCGGTGCTGGGCCTCGGTACGCTGGGCGGCTTCAAGATGCAGATCGAGGATCGCGGCGCGGTGGGTTACGCGAAGCTGGCCGATGCGACGCAGGATTTCATCAAGCGCGCGCAGCAGGCGCCCGAGTTGGGCCCGCTGTTCACGAGCTACCAGATCAACGTGCCGCAGCTCAATGTGGATCTCGACCGCGTGAAGGCCAAGCAGCTCGGCGTGAACGTGACCGACGTGTTCGACACGATGCAGATCTACCTGGGCTCGCTGTACGTGAACGACTTCAACCGCTTCGGACGCGTGTATCAAGTGCGCGTGCAGGCCGATGCGCCGTTCCGTCAGCATGCCGGCGATATCGGCCTGCTCAAGACGCGCAACGCGGCGGGGCAGATGGTGCCGTTGTCGTCGCTGGTCACGGTGTCGCCGACCTTCGGGCCGGAAATGGTGGTGCGCTACAACGGCTACACGGCGGCCGACGTGAACGGCGGCCCGGCCCCGGGCTTCTCGTCGGGGCAGGCGCAGGCGGCGGTCGAGCGGATCGCGGCGCAAACCTTGCCGCGCGGCGTGAAGTTCGAATGGACCGACCTGACCTATCAGCAGATCCTGGCCGGCAATGCCGGGCTGGTGATCTTCCCGATCAGCGTGCTGCTGGTGTTCCTGGTGCTCGCGGCGCTGTATGAAAGCCTGGCGTTGCCGCTCGCGGTGATCCTGATCGTGCCGATGAGCATTCTGTCGGCGCTGACGGGCGTGTGGCTCACGCAGGGCGACAACAACATCTTCACGCAGATCGGCCTGATGGTGCTGGTGGGGCTGTCGGCGAAGAACGCGATCCTGATCGTGGAATTCGCCCGCGAGCTGGAGCACGACGGACGCACGCCGTTCCAGGCTGCCGTCGAGGCGTGCCGGCTGCGTCTGCGCCCGATTCTGATGACGTCGATCGCGTTCATCATGGGCGTGGTGCCGCTCGTGCTGTCGACCGGCGCCGGCGCGGAAATGCGTCATGCGATGGGGATCGCGGTGTTCTTCGGGATGCTCGGCGTGACCCTGTTCGGCCTGATGCTGACGCCGGTGTTCTATGTGGTGCTGCGTACGTTGGCGGGTGGCAAGATCCACGTCGCGCAGAAGGATACGCCGCGGTACGACCCGTCGACCGCGGATGCTTGAGGACCAGACGATGAAAAACGACAAGACGATCCTGCGCCTCGCGAAGCTGGCCGGCATCAGCACGCTGATGTCCGCGCTGCTCGCCGCGTGCGCGGTCGGCCCCGACTACAAGCGGCCCGACGTCACCACGCCGGCCGCCTTCAAGGAGGCGCCCACGCTCGCCGCCGGCGAGCAGGCCGGCACCTGGAAACCGGCCGAGCCGGCCGACGCCGCGCATCGCGGCGAATGGTGGACGGTGTTCGGCGACACCACGCTCGACGCGCTCGAGAAGCAGGCGCTCGACGCGAACCAGAACCTGAAGGCGGCCGCCGCCCGCGTGGAGGAAGCGCGCGCTTCCACCCGCGCGGCGCGCTCGGCGTGGTTCCCGTCGCTCGACGCGGGCTTCGGCCCGACGCGCGAAGGCGTGTCGTCGGCCTCGCAGTTCCTGCCGCAAGGCTCGGGGCCGATCAACGCCACGCTGTGGCGCGCGCAGACCAGCGTCTCGTACGAGGCGGACCTGTTCGGGCGCGTGAGCCGCAACGTGGAGGCGTCGCGCGCCGACACCGCGCAGAGCGAGGCGCTGTTCCGCTCGGTGCAACTGGCCTTGCAGGCCGATGTCGCGCAGAACTACTTCGAATTGCGTCAGCTCGATTCGGATCAGAACCTGTACCGGCGCACCGTCGATCTGCGCCAGGAATCGCTGAAGCTCGCGCAGCGCCGCTTCGACGAGGGCGACATCAACGAACTCGACGTGTCGCGCGCGAAGAACGAACTGGCCTCGGCGCAGGCCGATGCGGTGGGCGTCGCGCGTCGCCGCGCGGCGTCCGAGCATGCGCTCGCGATCCTGCTCGGCAAGCCGCCGGCGGATTTTTCGTTCAGCGAAACGCCGATCGTGCCGGTGGCGATCAGGATTCCTGCCGGTCTGCCGTCGGCGCTGCTCGAACGGCGGCCGGATGTGTCGGCGGCCGAGCGCGCGATGGCGGCTGCCAATGCGCGGGTCGGGCTGGCGAAGTCGGCCTACTTCCCGAAGCTCGACATCACCGGGTCGTTCGGTTTTGAAGCGGCCACGCTCGGCAGCCTGTTCATGTGGTCGAGCCGCACGTTCCTGCTCGGGCCGTTCGCCGGCTCGGCGCTGTCGCTGCCGATCTTCGACGGCGGGCGTCGCGCCGCGGGCGTGCAGCAGGCGCGCGCGCAGTACGACGAGCAGGTCGCGAACTATCGCCAGCAGGTGCTGGTGGCGTTCCGCGAGGTGGAGGACAACCTGGCCGACCTGCGTCTGCTCGACGACCAGATCCGAGCGCAGGGCGAAGCCGTGAGCGCGTCGCAGCGCGCGGCGAAGCTGTCGCGCACGCAGTATCAGGAAGGGCAGGTGGCCTACCTCGACGTGATCGACAGCGAGCGCTCGGTGCTGCAATCGCAACTGCAGGCGAACCAGTTGACCGGTGCGCAGGCGGTGTCGACGGTGAACCTGATTCGCGCGTTGGGTGGCGGATGGGGCGCGCCGGCGGTGGCGGTGGGCGCGGCCGGTGCGGCATCGGCCACGCAGGCGGTGGCGCAGCGCTGAGGCGTGTAGCGGGTTGAAATGGTTGTCATGAAAACGGGCCTTTCAGAGGCCCGTTTTCAGTTTACGGGCCTGTTTTTGCAGGCCGTTGAAGATGGCGTCGGCCAGATCGGCCGGAAAATCGGCGGGCAACAGCGCGGCCACTTCGTCGATCACGCCGGGCGTGGCCGCCACGAGCCGCTCGACGATCGCGTGAACGTCCGCCTCGGTCAACCCGCTGCGCTTGCCTTGCGCGAACCAGTGGCGCGGCTGGATTTCACTCCAGGCGTAGTGCCGGTTCGCGCCGCGCACGGCCATCGCCATCTTCACGCGCTGCGGCGCGATCTGGCCGGCGCGGCGCCCCATGATCGGATGAAACGACAGGATGTCGTAGAGCGGGGTGGCGCGGTAACGCGCGTCCGGCAGATGCGCGATGCTGAAATTCTTGCCGTGGCCATCGGCGGCCGCGAGCATCCAGAACAGGATCTGCGCCGTGAAGAAATGGCGGCGGTCGCGCGTGGCGTCGACCGAGCCGGAAAGAATATCCATGGCCGTATCGATGCCGGGGCCGCCGTCGGCTTCGTATTTGGCCAGCCCTGAAATGCCGGTGGCCTGGCACAGGTCTTCCTGCGGCAGACGCACGACCCAGGTGCCGTCCGTGGACAGCCGACGATCGAAGCGCGCGACCACCAGCACCTTCTGATCCTCGAAGCGGCCGATGCCGCACGGCGCAACGGGCAGGCCGTAGGCGGCCGCGATCAGCGCGCAGAGCCATTCGTTCTCGACCGAGGTGCGCATGTCGGCGCCGATGCCGCCGACCAGCCCGAGCGGCAGCTTCAGGATATGCGAGGTCGGGGTGCTGCCTTCGGGGCGCAGCCAGGTATTGTCGTGCCAGAGCAGCGCGGTTTTTTCCTGCGCGCCGGCGATCGACAGGCGCAGGTCGGGCGCGGTGGCGGTGCCTGCGGCCGGTGCGAGCGGCAGCGCGCGCAGCCATTGGGCGATGTCGCGCTCGCCGAGCGGCGTGCCGGCGATGCGCTTGAGATCGTCCGGCGCCTGGCCGGGCGGCAGCAGTTGCAGCGCGCCCACGCAATCGCGCCCAACTGCTTCGAGCAGCCCGAACGGCGAGGCGTCGCGCGCGGCATGGCGTTGCGCGATGCGGCGGCGGATCGCGTCGCTGTCGGGCAGCAGGTTGTCGAAGTAGTGGGCGACGGCCGCGCCGTGATACGGCGCATTGCCGGGGCGCAGCGGCAGCGACAGCGAGAGCGGGCGGCGCTGGGGATCGGCGAGCCAACTGTCGGCGTAGGCCAGCCGATCGACGCCTTGCACGCGTTCCCAATAGCCGACCTCGATGCCGTTCATCCAGAGCGCGAGGCGCGTGGCCGGGTGCGAGCGGGGCATGACGGCTTACCAGTTTTCGCGCGACGTATCGCTGGCGGCGGGCGTGCTGCCCGGCTCGTGCGCGTCATTCAGCGTCAGTTCGATGCCGAGGATGCGCATCACGCGAAACAGCCGCTCGAGGCTGGCGGTGGACGGGTCGGCTTCGAAGCGGGCGTAGGTTTGCTGCGTCACGCCAAGCCGCTCGGCCATGGCGGCTTGCGTGAGGCCCGCGGATTTCCGGAAGCCTTGCAGCAGCGGCCGTAGCTGGCCGAGGGTCTTGACCGGGTAGTTCACGATGGGAAGGCGCGACGCGCACGAAGTGGCGAACGTCCGGATTTTACAGCATACAGGCTGTATTTTTAAAATACAGCCTACAAGCTGTTTTTTGTGGATACAGCTTGTGGGCTGTTAATTGATCGCGCTCCGGCGATGTTCAACGGCGACGGTTCGATGCGGTGGCGGTCGTTGTCGACGTTGTCTTGGCCTGCGTCACCGGCGGATTCAACGCCGCCACCCCCGACACCTCCTGATCCCAGTAAGTCGGCAGCCCGTTATACGGATTCGGCAGCTTCAGCGACGTCATGTAAACACCACCCGCCCCGTTCGTCACGGCGAACTGCAGGGCGCTGCTCATCTGCGTGGCTGTGGCGTTGTAGACGATATGGATGAACCGGCTCGCGGCATAGTTCGCCTGCCATGCCGCCGCCTTGTACTTCGCGTAATTCGCCTGCTTGTCCTCGTACACCACGAAGCGGTCCGCCACCGGCAGGCTCGCGTAGATCTCCGGAATATTGGTGCCCGGGTTGTTGACCACCTGGTAGTTCGGCGACAGGCCCTTGATGTAGTTGTAGAGCGATTGGTAGTACTGCACATGCGCGGTGGTGCTGTCGTTCGACATCTCGTCGATGAAGAAGCCGTCCACCGTGTAGAACGCCAGATAGGTGTTGATGTCCTTCGTGACGTCGGACAGCGAGCGGCTGCCGTACGACGTATGCACGTAGGCGATCACCTTGCCGCCGGCCGTGCGCACCTTGGCGATGGCGTTCGTGTAGGCCGGATCGACGGCGGTGCCCGGGCCGCTGTTCGGGTTGACGATGGCCGTCAGCGGCACCGAGGCGGCGTTGGTGGCGAGCGTGTTCCAGGCGGTCGAGCCCGAGCCGGACGGATAGAAGTAGGCCGGCACGACCAGGTCTGCCGCCTGGGCCGCACCACCCGTCACGCAGAGCGAGGCCAGCAGCGCGCAGGCCGCCGAGGCGAAGCGCCGGAACCGGCCGGGCGCGCGGCGGGTGCGCGTGTGTTGCCTGCGATCGATCAGGAGTGCAGGGCAAATCTCGACGCCGTGGTGCTGAATGCTCATGGTCTACCTCTGAATGAACCCGCCGCCGAGGGCCTGGCCCGTCGTGCCGGGTAAGGGGGTACGTCGCCCCGGGAACCGCCGCCGTTATTTCGGATTGCTGCCGGTTTTTCGATGCGATGCGATGCCAGTGCCTTGCCGATCCGTCTGTTTGCCTGCTTGCGAGCCGGATTTCCCCGTCCGGCCATTCATGAATAGCAGCTTTCAATATCGTCTGCAAATTGCGTATTACGCGAGGATCGCCGCGTGATCCCGCCGCCGCCCATATCGTATTTGCCGATTTCCATTTCCGGATCGCTTGTTGGACCGGGCCCGGCGCGCGCGGCTATCATCGGCGCCAAGCCCCTCGCCATCGTGCACGCAAACGTGTGCGAAGGCGATATCCGTGTTTACGACAGCGGGTCGGCAATATCGAGGGCGGCGCGCGGGCTTTCGCACGCAATGCGTGTGACGCCATGACTGCCCCGATTCGTCTGACCTGAAACGATGGAGAACAGAGATTCGATGAGCGATTCCCGATCGCCGGCCGCCGCCGGTGGGCAGGCCGATGTCAAGGCCGAGGCCGATGCGCCGCGGAGCTTCGGTGAACTGATCGTGGCGTTGCGCGCGAGCGCCGCCGAGCGCGACCGGCGTGGCGGCCACGCGGCTCGCGAGAAAGCCTGGATGGCCGGCCTCGGCCTGCAGACGCTGGCCGTGCCGCGCGCGTTCGGCGGCCAGGAGGCCGATTGGCCGATCGTGTATCAGACGATTCGCGCGATCGCGCGCGTCGACAGCGCGCTCGCGCATCTGGTGGGCTTCCAGGTGTTGCAGATCGTCAGCGTCGACGTGTGGGGCAGCGACGCGCAACGCGAGCGCTACCTGCGCGGCACGGTCGAGCAGGGCTGGTGGTGGGGCAACGCCGTCAATCCGCTCGACACGCGCCTCGCCGCGCATCAGGACGGCGCGGGCGGCTATCGGCTCGACGGCATCAAGGGCTTCTGCTCGGGCACGCGCGGTTCGACGCGGATGACGGTGTCGGCGCATGACCCCGTGACCGGCAAGCCGGTGTTCGCGGTGGTGCCCACCGCGCGCGAAGGCATCACCGTGCACGAGGATTGGGACCCGATCGGGCAGCGCCAGACCGACAGCGGCAGCGTGTCGTTCAGCGGCGTGACGGTGGCGGCGGACGAGGTGCTGCATCGCTCGGAAGCGCCGCCGAGCCCGCGCGCCACGCTGCGCACGCTGGTGTCGCAACTGGTGCTGACCAACCTGTTCGTCGGGCTGGCCGAGGGTGCGCTGGCCGAGGCGCGCGACTACGTGGCGACGCGCGGGCGGCCGTGGATTCATGCCGGCGTGGAGAAGGCGCAGGACGATCCGTACACCTTGCAGCGCTTCGGCGACATGCGCGTGCAGGCGGTGGCCGCCGAGGCGCTGGCCGATCGCGCGGCGCGCGCGTTGCAGGCCGCGTGGGACCGCAAGACCGCGCTGACGGCGGACGGGCGCGCCGAGGTGGCGCTGGCGGTGTCGGAGGCGAAGATCGTCGCGCAGCGCGCCGCGCTCGATGCCGGCGAGGCGCTGTTCGATGCCTGCGGCGCGCGCGCCACGGCTGCGCCGCTCGCGCTCGACCGCTTCTGGCGCAACGCGCGCACGCACACGCTGCACGATCCGCTCGACTACCGGCTGCGCGACGTGGGCCGCTTCGCGCTGACCGGCGTGCTGCCGGAAGCGTCGCTGTACACCTGAAGCCCGCGCCGGCCGCGTGGCCGGCTCACTCCCGCCCGCGCTCGCCCGGCACGCGCGCCATCTTCTGCGCGAACGATTCGAAGGCCGAAACATCGGCGCCCGTCAGCAGCGCGGCGGCGTCCGGGCCTTCGTGCGCGGGCATCGGCACTTCCTGGCAGTCGATCAGGTGCCGCACGCTCGGGTATTTCGACATGCGCGGCCGCTTGTAGCGCAGCCGGAACAAGCGCGGCACGACCTGGCCCGCGTCGCCCAGGTCGCCCACCTTCTGCACCGGCGCGCCGAACCAGAAGCGGATCCACGCGGCCTGCCGCTCGCCGGGCGGGGCGGCCATGAAATCGGTCAGCACCAGCAGCACGTAGGGAATATCGCGTTGCGCGAGGGTGGGCCACGCCCACAGCTTCAGCACGTCGGCGTGCTCGATCGCGTGCGTGAAGCGCGTGACCTGGAACGCCGAGGCGGTTTGCCGGATCGTGTGCAGGTGCCGCTGCCATTGCTGGAAGAAGCTCGCGCGCAGTTGCCGGGCGCGCTCGGTCAGCGGCGGGCCGACATTGACGGCGAGCGGGTTCGGCACCGCGTCGGACACCAGCGGGCAACGCGCGAACGGCCCGGCCGCATGCACGAAGCGCCGCGCCTGCGAGCGGTCGCGCAACTGCACCACGCGCAGCACGCCCGAGCATAGCGGGCAGCGCGCCAGGCCGCGCAACAGCGGCAGGTCGCGGCAGAACGCGTCGACGTGAACCAGGCGGTCCTCGACGGGGTGCAGCGCGTATTCGAGCAGCGGCCGTTCTTTCATCTCGGTCACGGAAGGCGAGGGGGCTGGGCGGGCGACGCAATGCGACAACGGGATGACGGAATCAAACACGCGTTCCGTGACAAGACGATGATGCTCGCGCAGGTGTGGCGGGTACAGCGGGCCGCACGTCGAGCGCGTCCCGCCCCCGCGCCACCCCCGCGTTCAGCGCACTTCGCGCGCCACGCACTGCAACGCCTCGAACGCGCGATAGCGCCCGGCATGCCAAGTCGTGGCGCATACCGAGCGGGGCCGCACGTCGAGCGCGTCCCGCCCCGCGCCACCCCGCGTTCAGCGCACTTCGCGCGCCACGCGCTGCAACGCCTCGAACGCCCGATAGCGCCCGGCATGCCAAACCGCGAGTTCGCCATCGGCCGGCGCATACCGGCGGCTGATGCGCGACATCGCGCCCATCGCCACGCGCAGGTCGCTATGCACGCCGCCCGCCACGCCGCCGAGCATGGCCGCGCCGAGCAGTACCGGCTCGTCGGCCTCGGTGGCGAGCACCGGCTTGCCGGTGGCGTCGGCCAGCAACTGGCGCACCAGGTCGAGCCGCCCCGCGCCGCCGCTGATCACGATCTGCTCGACCGGCGCGCCGGCCGCCGCCTGCGCCTCGACGATCTGCCGCAACCCGTAGCCGATGCTGCAAATGCCGGCCAGATAGAGCGCCACGAGGCTGTCGAGATCGGTGTCCATGCCGAGCCCGGCGATCACGGCGCGCGCGTGCGGATCGGCGAACGGCGCGCGGTTGCCGAGGAATTCGGGCACCACATGCAGCCCGTCGGCAAGTTTCGCGGCGGCCGACAGCGCGCCGTCCACCCGCGCCACCGCGCGGCCGGCCAGCCACACCGGCAGCGCCTCGCCGGCGCGGGCCGCGTCGTGCGCGGCGTCGGCGGCGGCCGGATGCATCGCCAGCAGCCGTTCGATCGCCGCGCCGGCCACCGACTGGCCGCCCTCGTTGAGCCAGGCGCCCGGCACCATCGCCGAGAAATACGGCCCCCACACGCCAGGCACGAACACCGGCTCGCGCGTGGTGGTCATGGTGCACGACGAGGTGCCGAACACGTAGGCGAGGCAGGTTTCGGGCGCATGCCCGGCGCCGACGGTGCCGATCCCGCCCGCGTGCGCGTCGATCGCGCCGGCCGCCACCGGCGTGCCGGGCGCGAGCCCCAGCTCGGCGGCGGCCTGCGCCGTGAGGCCCGCGCCGAGCGGCGTGCCGGGGTCCACCACGTGCTGCCCGATTCGCTCAAACTGCTCGTCGGCCAGCTCGCCGAGGCCGATCTCGCGGAAGTAGCCGTCGTCCCAGCGCCGCTCGTGCGCGAGATACGTCCACTTGCAGGTGACGGTGCAGGTCGAGCGCGCCAGGTCGCCGGTGGCGCGCCAGGTGAGGAAATCGGTCAGGTCGAAGAACTGCCAGGCCGCGTCGAACACGGCGCGGCGATGCTCGCGCAGCCACAGCAGCTTGGGCGTCTGCATCTCGGGCGAGATGCGCCCGCCGACGTAGTTCAGCACCGCGTGGCCCTGCGCGTTGATGCGCTCGGCCTGCGCCACGGCGCGGTGATCCATCCACACCACGATGTCGCGCTCGGGCTGTTCCGACGGCCCGACCGGCAGCGGCGCGCCGCCGTCGCCCAGCACGACCAGCGAGCAGGTCGCATCGAAGCCGAGCCCGGCCACCTGCGCCGGCGCGATTCCCGCCTGCCCCGCCTGCGCCAACACCGCCTTCACGGCCGTGCACACGGCCTGCCAGATCTCGGCGCTCGATTGCTCGACGATCGCGCCGCTCTCGTGGAATACGGCGATGTCGTGCTTGGCCGACGCCACCATGCGCCCTTGCGCGTCGAACAGGCCGGCGCGCGCGCTGCCGGTGCCCACGTCGATGCCGATCAGGTAGCGCGCGTCGGGGTTCGGATGATCCGTCATGTCTCGGTTCCTGGAGTGGGAGCGTGGCGCGACGATCTCACAGATCGACGCTGGTGGGCAGGATCACGAGATCGCGGATCGTCACGTTGCGCGGGCGCGTCAGCATGAACAGCACCGCGTCGGCCACCTCGTTGGCTTGCATCAGGCTGCCGGCCGCCAGCGCCTCGTCCATCTTCGCCTGCGGCCAGTCGTCGAGCAGCGCCGTCACCACCGGCCCCGGCGCGACCGCGCCCACCCGCACGCCGTGCTGCATGAGCTGCCGCCGCGTGGTGTGCACGAACGCCTGCACGGCGAACTTCGACGCCGTGTAGATCGGCTCCCACGCCACCGGCACGATGCCCGCGATCGAGCTGGTGAACAGGATGTCGCCGGAACGCTGCGCGACCAGATGCGGCAGCACCGCGTGCACCGAGCGGAACGCCGCGTTGATGTTCAGGTTCAGCATCCGGTCCCATTCGTCGGGGTTGCCGTGCAGCACCTCGCCGCCCACGTAGGCGCCCGCGTTGGCGTGGAAGATGTCGAGGCCGCCCGCGAGCGCGACGATGCGCGGCAGCATCGCCGAGACTTCGGCCGGCTTCAGCAGATCGACCGCCAGCGGCAGCGCGCGCTCGCCCAGTTGCGCGCAGCAATCGGCGAGGCGATCCTGCGCGCGGTCGATCAGCACCACCGTGGCGCCCGCGTCGAGCAGCGCACGCGCGCAGGCGAGGCCGATTCCCGAGGCCGCGCCGGTGATGGCGGCGACCTTTCCGTTCAAGGGTTCAGACATGCGGAGTTCTCCAGGAGAAAAAGGTCAGGCGCGGCCGTGCGAGACGCGCGAGCGGCGCGCCAGCGAATCGACGATCACCGCGATCGCGAGCACCGCGCCGGTGATCATGAAGCGCAGCGACGACGACAAATTCAGGAGCGTCAGGCCGCTCGCGATCGACTGGATCACGACGATCCCGAGCACCGCCGACCATGCGCTGCCGCGTCCGCCGAACAGGCTGGTGCCGCCGATCACGGCCGCCGCGATCGCGTTGAGGTTGACGTCGCCCGAGCCGGCCTGCTGGCTGGCCGAGGCGAGCCGTGCGGCGCTCAGGATGCCGCCGAGCGAGGCGAGGCTCGTGCACAGCACGAACGCGCTGGCGTAGATCGCGCCCACGTGGATGCCGGCGCGGCGCGCGGCCTCGTGATTGCCGCCCACCGCGTGCATCGAGCGGCCCCAGCGGGTGCGCGTCAGCGCGTAGTGCATGGCGGCGGCCAGCGCGACGAACAGCGCGAACATCAGCGGCACGCCGCGGCCGCGGTCGAGATAGGCGACCACCGCTTCGAGCAGCACGGTGAGCGCGGCCGCGCGCAGCAGCAGGCTGCCGGCCGACGGCGCGGACAGCCGGGCCGCGCGACGCCGCGCATGGGTGCGCAGCCCGAGCAGCAGCATCGCCGCGCCCGGCAGCAGCGCGAGCAGGTGCGACACCGGCGCGGGCAGCACCCGCAACTGGCCGAGATCGACCAGCGCCGAATCGTAGGGCAGGTTGATCGAGCCGGGCGGCCCGAGCACGTAGAGCTGCATGCCGAGGATCGCGAGCAGGCCGGCCAGCGTGGTGACGAAGCTCGGCATGCCGAGCCGGTTGAACAGGAGTGCGTAGCACAGGCCGAACACCGCGCCGGCCGCGATCGCCGCGACGATCGCCAGCAGCACCGGCCAGCCCGCGTTGATCCACAGCGTGCCGACCAGCGCCGAGGCGAAGCCGCTGATCGAGCCGACCGACAGGTCGATCTGCCCGACCATCAGCACGCAGACGATGCCGAGCGAGATCACGCCCACCGTCGAGCAGTCGAACAGCAGGTTGACGAGGTTGTTGGCCGACAGGAACACCGGGTTCAGGCTGGCGAACACCGTCCAGATGATCACGAGGCCGGCCACCACCGGCAGCGAGCCAAGATCGCCGGCGCGCACCCGCTGCGCGAACGCGGCGAGCGTGTCGCCCACGCCGGCGGCGTGTTTGACGCGTACGTCGGCGCGGTCGAGCAAAGGGCTGGAAGCAGGACTTGAAGCCGGCCCCGGCGCCGGCTGCGGGGCGTGTTGCGATTCATTGCGCATGATCGTTTCCTTGGCTGGGCGCGGCGTCCTGGCCGGCGGTGCGGCGGCCGGCGCGGCGCGATACGGCGTTCTCGGTGGCGCCGGTGATGGCGGCCACCAGCGAGGCGTTCGACGAATCGGGGTAGAACACGCCGTTGTTGCGGCCGAGCCGCAGCACCACGATGCGATCGGCCACGGCGCGCACGTCTTCCATGTTGTGGCTGATCATGATCACGGCGTGGCCGCGGTCGCGCACGCGCTCGATCAGGTTCAGCACCTCGGCCGTCTGCGCCACGCCGAGCGCGGCGGTCGGTTCGTCGAGCATGATCAGCTTCGGGTCGAGCAGCAGCGAGCGGGCGATCGCCACCGTCTGGCGCTGGCCGCCCGACAGCGAGGCCACCACGTCGCGCACGCTCGGAATGCGCGCCGACAGCTCGTTGAGCAGCGTCCAGGCGCGCACTTCCATCTGCACCTCGTCGAGACGCAGCGGGCTCAGTTCGCGGCCGAGAAAGATATTGGCGACCACGTCGAGGTTCTCGCACAGCGCGAGATCCTGGAACACCGTGGCGATGCCGAGGTCGAGCGCCGTGCCGGGATCGGACAGCGCCACCGGCTTGCCGCCGAACGTGATGGTGCCCGAGGTCGGTTGATGGACGCCGGCCAGCAGCTTCACGAGCGTCGATTTGCCGGCGCCGTTGTCGCCGACCAGCGCGACCACTTCGCCCGCGTGGACGTCGAGTTCGATGTCGGTCAGCGCCGACACCGCGCCGAAGCGCTTGGAGATGCCGCGCAGGCTCAGCACGGGTTCGCCGCGCGGGGCGCGGGACGTGGAGTCGTGAGTCATGACGGATTTGCCTGTGAGTTGCCGCGCGTCCAGCCGGACAAGGCAGGCCGCGCGGCCGTGGTCGATCAGTTCGCGATGCCGAGCGTCTTGCAGCCCTGCGCGTAGCGGCCGGTGCACAGTTCCTTCGCGCTCGCGAAGCCCTTGGCGATCACTTCGGCCTTCAGGTTCTGCGCGGTAATGACGGCCGGCGTGAACAACTGCGTGGGGGTCTTGTAGAGCGTCGTCTGGCCCTTCGGCGGCTGGCCCGACAGGAAGCCCGTGGCCACCTTGGCCGCGGCCGCCGCGACGATCTCGCTCGGCTTCAGGATGGTGTTGTACTGGTCGCCCGCGATGATCAGTTGCAGCGCGGCGTTGGTCGCGTCGTTGCCGGTCACGGCCGGCAGCGGCGTGACGCCGGCCGCCTTGAACGCGGCGATCGCGCCGCCCGCGGTGCCGTCGTTGGCGGCCACCACGCCCACGATCTGCGCGCCGAAGCGCGTGATCTGCCCGCTCACCCATTGCTGCGCCTTCGGCGGCGCCCATTCGGGCGTGTCGAATTCGGCGAGCGTGGCGTAGCCGCTGCCTTGCAGGCCCGCGTGGATGCCGTTGCGGATCAGCCCGGCCGCCGCGTCGGTGGGCGAGCCGTTGACCTCGAGCACGCCGCCCTTGCCGGCCGGCACGCCGCTCGCCTTCAGGTGCTGAACCAGCGATTGCGCGATCGATTTGCCGATCGCCTCGTTGTCGAACGACACGTAGTAGTCGGCCGGCGTGGCGGGAATCGGCCGGTCGTATGCGATCACCTTCACGCCCTGCGCCTGCGCCATGTGCACCAGCGAGGCGGCCGCGGTCGAATCCACCGGGTCGATCACGATCACCTTCGCGCCCTGCGCGATCGCCGAATTGAACTGCTGCTGCTGGAGCGCCACGTCGGCGTTCGCGTTCTGATACAACACCTGGCAGGCGGGGCACAGCTTCTGCATCTCGGCCTTGAAGCCGGGGAAATCGTGCTGCTCGTAGCGCGTCGAGGCCTGGTCGGGCATCAGGAACGCCACCGTGCCGGACGGCGCGGCGAAGGCCGGGGCGGTGCCGGCGAGCGCCAGGCTCAGGGCGGCGGCGCGCAGCGTGCGGGAAAGCATCGGGTTCATCGGGTGTCTCCGTGTCGTTGAAAATGGCCGGCTTCGGGTGGGCCGTTCGGGTACTTCGTTCGGATATTGATCCGTAGTGCGAATCGATTGGGCTGGCGCGTTCCGCTTGTCGTGGAGGGCGCCTGCCCGGTATGCG
>NZ_BAAILN010000154.1:69312-70530 GCF_054589155.1 Burkholderia sp. 3C | reverse complement strand
GTCGCGCTGGCCGCGTTCAGTTGCTGATAGGCGCGCCAGCGCGACGGCGACATCGCCTTGATCATCAGGAATTGCCGGTTGAAGTTCGACAGGTTGTTGAAGCCGACCTGATAGCAGATATCGGTGATGCTCAGTTCGTCCGACATCAGCAACTGGCAGGCGAGGTTGATGCGCAGGCGGTTCACGTATTGCACGAACGGCACGCCGGTATGACGGCGAAAGTAGCGCGAGAACGCGCTGGCGCTCTGGCCCGACAGCGCCGCCAGGTCGGTTTCGCGCAGCTCTTGCGACAGGTTCTTGCCGATGTGGGCGAGCACGTGGTTGATGCGCGAGGCGCCGTAGCGCGCCGGGTCGGCGCAATAGGCCGCGCTGGCCAGCCGTGCCGGCTCGGGGCTGCGCACCAGCAGTTCGAACAAGGAAACGAACAGCACGATGCGGCGCATGCCCTGCGCGCCGAGCATCTCGCGCAGGATCGGTTCGGCCGTCGCGCCGGTGTCGGGCGAGAACAGCAGGCCCCAGCGGGCCGCATCGAGCAGCGCCTCGACACGGCGAAACTCGGGAAAGGCGGCGATCACGCGCTCGACGAACTCCGCGCCGAACTGCAGCACCAGGCAGCGCTCGTCCACGCGCTCCTCGCGCGGCACGTGGCTGACCCAGTTGTGCGGCAGGTTCGCGCCGGTCATCACGAGGTTGCCGGGCGTGAAATCGCCGATATGGTCGCCGACGAAGTACTTGCCGCTGGTGGCCGTGATCAGGTGGATCTCGTATTCGGGATGGAAGTGCCAGCGCACCGTGCGATACGGGTAGCCGTGCGACCAGACCTTGAACGATTCGTCGCGCGGCACGGCCACCAGTTCGAGATCGGGCTGCGCGCGCTCGCCGGGCCGCGCGGCGTCGTACGCATCGTGCGCGTCGTCAACCCGGATCGCCTTCATCGTCGTGTCTGCCGGCACCGCCGTGTCTCCTGTATTTCGACGTTCTCGTCGCTTCGTTTTGCTTCGATTCGCGCGGCGCGTCGAGCGGCCGGGCGATGGATGAAAAATAGCCGCGACGGCGCGCGGTTACCACCGAAAATAAGACCGCGAGCCGATACTTTTTTGCATTCGGGTAAGCCCGTAGCCCCGGCAAGGTCAACTTTCGTGCAATGGGAAAACGGGGCGGGAAGCGGTTGGCGCTGGGCCGGAACGGGCTGGAAGCGGCGGAAACGCGGGCCTTCGA
>NZ_BAAILN010000154.1:66711-69212 GCF_054589155.1 Burkholderia sp. 3C | reverse complement strand
CCAGGCCGCCGGCGCGTCAGCGCATCGGCGGCCTGGCGAGCCGGGCGGCGGGGGTCAGTGCTTGCCGTTCAAACGGCGCACGCACGCGCCGCAGACACCGAACACCACGTGGTTGTAGCTCAGGTAGCGGAAATCGTGTTCCTCGGCGATGCGCGCCTGCTGCGCCTCGAAGGCCGGGTCCTGGATGTCCTGGATCGCGTCGCAGCGCGTGCAGACCAGGTGGATATGCGGATCGCCGCGGTTCAGTTCGTAGATGACCTTCGACATGCCCAGCGACGAACCGAGGATCAGCGAGGCTTCCTGCAACGACCCGAGCGCGCGGTAGATGCTCGACAGGTTGTACGGCTCGTCCTGATCGGCGAGGCGGCGAAACACCTGATCGGCGGTGAAATGGGCGTTCGGCGATTCGTGGAACAGGCGGTAGACCGCAATACGTGTCGCGGTCGGCCGCATATGGGCCTTTTTGAGGTTCGAGAAAATCGCGTTCATGGATGCCGGCAGCGGTGGACGCGGCGCGCCGCTCGGTATCGGGCGCGCCGGACTTCGAAAGCCTGCTGGTCGAAACTTAGATGAAAAACAGGGCCTGATCTTGTCGGCGCGAGGGGGCGGTAGAAATTGCGGTAAATTCGCGCGTGGATGCCCGAATCCGGTCGCGAATGGCGTCGGCGGGCACGGCCAAGGCAAGGCAATGCAGGCGACAGAACGGGGAACGTGCCGATGAGAGTGTTACTGGTCGAAGACGACGAGATGATCGGCGACGAGATGGCGGGTGCGCTGCGCGACGCCAGCTACGCGGTGGATTGGGTGCGCGACGGCGAGAACGCGATCGCCTCGGTGCGCACCCAGCGCTACGAACTCGTGCTGCTCGACCTCGGGCTGCCGAAGCAGGATGGTTTTCATGTGCTGGCGGCCATTCGCGCCGCCAACAACCCGGTGCCGGTGGTGGTGGTGACGGCGCGCGACGCGCTGGAAGACCGCATTCGCGGCCTCGACAACGGCGCCGACGATTACGTGCTCAAGCCGTTCGAGATCACCGAATTGCTGGCGCGAATCCGCGCGGCGGTGCGACGCGGCGGCGGCACGCCCGCGCCGGTGCTCGACAACGGCGTGGTGTCGCTCGATCCCTCCACCCACGAGGCGCGCGCCGGCGAGCGCAGCGTGCGGCTGTCGAGCCGCGAATTCGCGCTGCTCCACGCGCTGCTGCAACGGCCCGGCGCGATCCTCTCGCGCACCGAGCTCGAAGATCGCATCTACGGCTGGAACGAGGAAGTCGAAAGCAACGCCGTGGAATTCCTGATCTATTCGCTGCGCCGCAAGCTCGGCAGCGAGACGATCCGCAACGTGCGCGGCGTGGGCTGGATGGTGTCGAAGGCGCAATGAGACATTCCCTGCAATTCCGCTTGTCCGCGTGGCTGTCCGCGATGGTGTTGCTCGCGGCCGTGATCGCGGGCGTCGCGTCGTTCTGCGCCTCGTTCCATGAAGCGAACGAACTGCAGGACTGGCAGCTCGAACAGGTGGCCGCGATGCTGAGCCCCGGCACGCTCGACGCGATGCAGCGCGACGGCTCGATCGGCGGCCATGTGAAGGCCGTGCACGACAAGCCCGAACTGATCGTGCAGCGCCTCGATGTGGGCGGTGGCCCGCTCGCGCTGCCGGCTTCGCTGCCGGACGGCGTGCAGGACGTGACGGTGGCCGGCGTGGATTGGCGGATCGTGGTGCGCACGCTGGCGGGCGGCGCGCGCGTGGCCGTGGGCCAGCAGACGGCCGGCCGCAACGACGTGGCCGAAAGCAGCGCGCTGGCCGCCACCGCGCCGCTGATCGTGTTCGTGCCGGTGCTGGTGCTGGTGCTCGGCTACGTGGTGCGGCGCATGTTTGCGCCGCTGCGCGCGCTGTCGGCGCATGTCGACGGGCGCGACAGCCGCGATCTGTCGAGCCTGTCCAACGACGGCCTGCCCGACGAGATCCACCCGTTCGTGGTGGCGCTGAACCGGCTGTTCGATCGCGTCGGGCAATCGATCGCCGCGCAACGGCGCTTCATCGCCGACGCCGCGCACGAGCTGCGCACGCCGCTGACCGCGCTCTCGCTGCAGGCCGAGCGGCTCGAACCGCTGACCGCCGCCACGCCCGCGCACGAACGCGTGCTGGCGCTGCGGCGCGGGCTGGCGCGCAGCAGCGCGCTGGTCGAACAGTTGCTGACGTTCGCGCGCGTGCACGACGGGCCCGATACGCCGGACGCGCGCCTGTCGGTGGCGCAGGCCTGTCGCGGCGTGCTGGAGGATTTGATGCCGCTGGCCGACCGCAAGCGGATCGACATCGGCGTGATCCAGCTCGACGACGCCGACGTGATCGCGCGCCCGCTCGACCTGCGCATGCTGGTGCGCAACCTGGTGGACAACGCGATTCGCTACACGCCCGACGGCGGGCGCATCGATCTGGCGGTGCGCGCGAGCGCCGGGCAGGTGGAATTGAGCGTGGCCGATACCGGGCCGGGCATCGCGCCG